>CAYUZD010000080.1:0-12261 GCA_964449475.1 uncultured Nitrospirales bacterium | reverse complement strand
GACGACATCGCCGACGCCATCCTCTCGTTCATCACCGGCTCGCGCCAGGTCACCGGACAGATTGTCGTCGTCGATGGCGGGTTCCTCATCGGGCCGAAGATTTCCTGAGGAATCACCTCATGCGAATCATCGACCTCTCTGCGACCATTGAAAACATCGCGGTCTCGCCGGTCGACCAGGTCGTGGTCGAGTACCAGGACCATACGGCCGGCGCGGGCGCCATCGAGGGCATGATGGGTGTGCCGCGCGCGCTGTTGCGCGATGGTGAGGGCTGGGCCGTCGAGACGATCCGGCAACTCAGCACGCACGGGTGCACGCACGTCGATGCGCCCTGGCACTACAACAGCCGCATCCAGGGCCGGCCGGCGCAGACCATCGACCAGTTGCCCCTGCAGTGGTTCTTCGGCGACGGCGTCAAGCTCGACATGCGCCACAAGGCCGACGGCGACGCGATGACGTCCGCGGACGCGCAGGCGGCGCTCGCCGCGGCGGGTCACGCGCTCAAACCCGGCGACATCGTGCTCGTGCAGACCGGTTGCGACCGTTACTACGGCCGGCCGGACTACATGGCCCACGGTTGCGGCGTCACGGCCGAAGCGACGCGCTGGCTCTACGACCGCGGCGTCCGCGTGATGGGCATCGACGCGTGGGGCTGGGACCGCCCGCTTCACCTGCAGGCCGCGGACGCCGTAACTCAACAGAGGCCCGGCATCTTCTGGGAGGCGCACCAGTGCGATCTCGCCTACTCCCAGATCGAGCGCCTCGTCAACCTCGACGCGCTGCCGCCGACCGGCTTCCAGGTCGCCTGCTTCCCGCTCAAGATCAAAGGCGCCAGCGCCGCGCCGGCGCGGGTCGTAGCGATGCTCCAATAGACATAGGTCCGATAGGTCCTATTCGACCTACAGGACTTATCAGCCCGCGATCACGACGGCGTGCCCTTGCCCTTCTCGACGAACAGTTTCAACGATCGCAGGTATTGCGCCCAGTCGTAGCTGCATTGCGCGAGGACGCCGTCCGAACTCTTCCAGCCCCGGTGCGCGAACTGGACGAGCGTCATGCCGCGCCGGCCCGGCACCTCGCGCAGCGCGAACTCGATCGTCGTCCCTTCCCACTCCGGGTGACCGGTCAGACACGTCCACGCGACCCGGCCGTTCGGCTCGAGCGCGTCCACGCGCATCTCGAACGTGACCTGCCCGGCAAAGGTGAGCCGGTTCACCGCCCCCACCTCGGGCCGCGCCTCGGCAAACCGCGTGAACCACCCGCGAACGCCCGCCTGCTCGGTCAGGGCGAAGTACACCCGGGAACCGGGTTTTTCAATGATGAGCTGGTGCAGGATTTCGGGCATGACTAACCCCGATCTAGCGGGAGATCCAATCTCGAATTCAGAATTAAAATAACCATTATTTTATTAAGTCAATTAATATTAATTGCGATAAACGTTTGCATTTATTGAACTTGTAGCAACCCTACTTCGCAGGCACGGCCGATTGCACCGCTTCGACCGGCTTCCCCAGAAAGAACCGTTCAGGGTCGAACAATCTCAGCAGCGCCAGTTCCTCGGCCGTCGCGGGCGGTAGTTCCTGGACGTCGTCCGCCACCTGCAGGTCCCATCCGCACCGGTCCTTGATCTCACGGACCGCGTCCTCCTTCGACAGCCCCTCCAGCCCGAAGTAGCCCGTCAGCACGAACTCGTTGCCGCCGCGTTTCTCGAACCGGCCCAGGGTCGAGATGACGGCCGAGATCCGTTTGCCGGGGCTGGTGATGTAGCCCACCTTGTCCACGAACGTCTGCAGTCGCTGTTGCGCGACGACGATCGACTCCTGCGCCGCGGTGGCGATGTCGTTCGCGCCGCCGGACCCGACGATGAAGCTGCCGTCGGCGCTGCGGGTCGAGTTCACGTTTCCGAACCGGTCGATCTCGCCCGCGCCGAAGGTGCCCATGCACCGGTTCGCGGCGCCGCCCGTGTGCAGTCCGAGCGTCTCGAAGATGTCCGTCAGCACCGTCGTCGTGTGCAGGTTGAAGAAGTTGAACACGAACGGGTCCGCGGGCCGCGGGTCGTGTCCGTAAATGCCGGTCTCGGCCATCATCGTGATCTCGCGGCCCTGCCGGCGCAGGTCGTGCGCGGCCAGCCACGCCATCAGCGTCGCCTGGCCCACGCCGGACAACACGGTCCTGAGCTCCCGCTCCTTCATCCGCGCGGCCACGAGCCGCGCGGCCTGCACGATCATCTGTTCAATCGGGCTTGCGGGACGGTTGCGGTCGAGGTCCGCGGCGAATTTCTCGATCTCGCTCTGCCAGCCTTCCGGCGTGCCGATGTGGTGAAGATAGTCGATGCGTTCCCGGCCTAGCTTGTGCAGGTACGCGTCATGGTCCTTCACGCCAAGGACCCACGCCTTCACCCACCCGTCGTAGGACTCGCGCGAGCCTTGCGACTCGCGGTGGTCGCGCATGAACGCGTAGTCGTTGCCGTACGGCTTGAATTCGCCGACGCTCTGCGCGAAGTTGCCCGCGGGATGGCAGCCGTAGGGCGCGTGGCTCACGCTGCGCACGATGGCGGACGGAATCCGCACGAGCGGCGCATGCTGGCGGATGAAATCGGTATCGACGATGTGGTCCGCGGTCAGAATAACGCCCTCGCGCGCGGCGAGCGGTCCGTACACGTTCTCGCCGTACGGAGGATGCACGATCGCGTTGCCCGCGCGGTCCGCCGCCCACGCGTGCACGAAACTCAGGTCGGGCCGGTACGACTTGAGCAATCCGAACGTCTCGCCCGGGCGATCCGGGTCGTCCAATTCGACGTAGTTGCCGCGTGCGCGCTGTTCCCCGGCGATGCTGCTGCCCGCGAGCGACCGCGTCGGGAACCACGGCACGCCCATCGCGCCGCCGAGCAGACGCTGCGAGACCGTGAGCATCGTCCAGTTCTCGACGTCGAGCCCGTCGTCGATCGCGCGCTTCACCACGCGGCTCGGGCCGGGCGTCGGGTACGACTCGCCGGCGTAGGACACGATCACCTTCTTGAACAGTCCGCAATGCAGCGTCGCGAGTCCGGTCGCGCCGATCGAGCTCGAGATGTACTCGAACCCGGGCTTCTTGCCGGCGAACGCGCGGCACAACTCGAACGTGAGCGCGTTCGGCCGGGACTGCAGCGCGACGAGGTTGAGCTTCATTCCCGGCCGGACGTGCGCGCGCACCGCCTCGGCCATCGGCACCAGCTTGTCCGCGGGGTCGTCGTGCACCGCGCGCACGCGCGCTTCCAGCAATTCGCGCCACAGGGACATGATTCGCTCCTCGACCGGCTCGCAGCCCGCGCTAGTCTAGCATGCGGAACGCGCGGGAAATGTGGCGGGTGTTGTAATCGCCCATAACGTCTTATAGTATCCGCGACACCATCGCGATCGGGACATTCGGAGGCACGGGATGAGGCGCATCAGGGGTTTCGCCCTTTGCGCCGCGCTGCTCGTTGCGGGGATCCCCGGGGCGTACCACGTCTGGTACACGGACTGGCGCGACTCCGTCATGTCCGGTCCCGCGGATTCATGGTCGTACTTCGGGCCAAGCGCCTACTACCTCGACGCGTCTCTCGCGCGCCGCGATTTTCCGCTCTGGAACCCGCTGATCCTCTGCGGGCTGCCGTATGCGGCCAATCCGCAGTCAAAGGCGTTCTACCCGCCCAACCTCGTGCGCAGCGCGCTGACCGGCGACCCCACGCCCGAGCGGTCCCACGCGAGCATGCGCCTTTACTTCCTCGCGCACACGATGCTCGCGGGGCTCGGGACATTCGCCCTGGCGCGGCGGCTGGGAATCGGGGCCTCGGGCGGGCTTGTCGCGGCGTTTTTCTTCGCGTTCAGCGCGAATTTCGTCTACCGCTCGTACGCCTCGCACTTCATCGACGTCGTCGCCTGGCTCCCCGTCATTTGGCTGCTGTTCGAGTGCAGCCTGACCGCTCCATCACGACAGGCGCGCATTTCGTCTTCGATCGGTGCCGGCCTGTGCATCTCTGTCTCGTTTCTCGCGGGCCACCCGCAGGGATTCTTGTATGGCGGAACGATCCTCCTGGCGTACATCGTCTGCCGCGGGATCGCGGGCGCGACCAACATCTCCCGCGTCGAATTCGCCTCGCGCGGGGCGTCCGCGCTTGCGCTGGCCGCACTCGTCACCGTTCCGGCCTCGATGATTCTCCTGCTGCCCGCCTACGAGTTCTTCAGCCTGAGCGCGCGGCGCGGAAGCTCGCTCATCGAGACCGAGGCGATTCGCGGGTTCGGGTCATGGCGCGAATTCGCGGAAGCGATGCTGGTGTTCCGCGGCCCGCTTCGTTTCAGTCCGGGCCTGTCATCGCTCGGAATCATCCACTTGGCCGTGGTGGGTGTCGTGCTCTCCCGCAAGCGGATGGCTGTCGTACTCACCGTTCTCTTCCTGTGCGGGATCGATCTCGCCGTGGGACCCAGTCTTCCGGTTTCCGCGCTCCTCGACATCGTGAGCCCATTTGAATTGGCGCAACCGCAACGTGCGCTCATCGTCGCCACACTGCCGCTCGGCCTGCTTGCGGGCATGGGGATCGACGTGCTCGCACACGCTGGCCAGCGACGCATCGCCGTCTACGGCATCTGCGCGGCCGCCGCCGTTTTGCTGCCATCGGCAGGCTTGGCCTTCATGAACCCTCCGCACCCGGCGATCTGGACCACCGATTGGTCGCCCACCCTGATCGCCGTCCTCGGGCTTCCGGCACTACTCGTGCCACTCGTCGTGCTGGCAAGTATCCGGCCTATGGCCCGAATCGTGCCGATCGCCGCGACGCTGATCGTCGTCGCCGAACTCATGGTGTGGAACGCCACGTATGCCCGGGAGCTGTCGGCTCTTCGCTCACCGTTCAGCGGGAACGCGCGAGGCGGGAGCGCGACGGAGATTCAACGCGCGAACGTCCGGATTCCGGAATGGTACCCCAACCTCAACATCTACGAATTTGCACCAAGCCCCACCGGATACGAACCTGCGTTTCTCGCGAACTCGTGGAGTGTGCTGACTCCTCCCCAGTCCCGGGAATACGTACGCATACTCTCCACTCTGCAAGTGTCGAGGCAGAACCCGCTTGGCTCCACCTTGCTCGATCGACCGTTTCGCATGGTGCCGAGTTACATCCCTGCGGAGTTTCCCGGAAATCACCGACTCCTCCCATTAAATCGCGCTGCGTACACCGGAACCACGCGGCCAGCGTATGTCCCAGAGCTATCGGCCCCGTCGGAAGCGGTTTCCGGATCCGAGGGAACCGCGCTGGAAATCGAGCGGATGCGACGCGGCGAGATTCGCGGGACACTCCCCACCTCACCTCTCCGGAAATCGCTTCTGGTCGGCTACAGTGCAAGCGGAACGGCCCACGTCCTCAGCGAGTTCCGGGACGGCGACCGCGATGCGTTGGACTTCGGTTGGACCCAGCGCGTGGACGATAGCGGCGGCGAAGTTTCCTGGATGGAGATTCCGGTGCCCGCCGCGGCGGGCGGTGACTTCAAAATCGTCGCGGATCCGGTTGGGCCCGGTTCGAAGATCGAGATCTCGAGTGTGCGGCTCCGGCCCGATCCCGCCGACGAGTCCGAGCGCATCGAGATCGTGCTGTGGACTGCCGACGAGGTCGAGGTCGCAATCTCCTCACTGCCAGGTTATCGGCTACTCGTGTTCACCGATGCGATGTACCCGGGCTGGCGCGCGTTCATCGACGGCGCGGAGACGCCGATTATGCCCGCGGACGGCGCGTTCAAGGCCGTCGAAGTCCCCGCGGGCTCGCACCGGGTCCGGTTCGAGTTCCGGCCGATGTCCGTCTATGCCAGCGCGATCGTGTCGCTCGTCGCGTGGGCCGCGAGCATCGTGGTACTTCTCGCCTTATCGCGTCATCGGCGGCGTTCGGCTACAACCGCGCAGTACATAAACCGTAGCCAACTGTTAGGCTAAGCGTATTTGTTGATCCACGCATAGCGATCGCCTATGGTTTGGGCACGGCGAGGACATCTGCGGGTCGTCCATTGTGCATACTCTTCGCGGCGTTATCGGATTGAGCCTGCTCACGCTCCTCGGCGTGATCGCGGCGTACCGTCCTTGGTTGGCGGATTTCCAACCCGACGCCCTCGAAGGCCCGGTCGATTCGTGGACGTATTTCGGGCCCAGCGCGTACTTCCTCGATGTGTCCATCGCGCAGGGGGATCTGCCCCTGTGGAATCCGCTCCTGCTCTGCGGAACGCCGTTCGCCGCGAATCCGCAGTCGAAGGTGTTCTATCCGCCACACCTGTTGCGCAGCGTCCTGACGCCCGGCCCAACACCGGCGGCCACCCACGCCAGCCTCCAAGCCTACTTCTTGGCGCATACGGCGCTCGCGGGGGTCGGCACGTTCCTTCTGGCGCGGCGGCTTGGAATGGGTGCGGTGGCGGCCAGCCTTGCCTCCTACGCGTTTGTCTTTAGCGCGAACTTCGTGTTACGCGTGTATTCGTTCCACTTCATCGACGTCGTCGCTTGGCTCCCTTTCGTTCTTCTGTTCTGCGACCGCGCAATCGCCGCATCGAACCGTCGCGAGGCCGCGATATGGTCGATCGCGGTGGGGCTGGCGATGTCCGCGTCGTTCCTCGCGGGCTACCCACAATTGTTCATCTACTGCGTGACGATGGCGCTGGTCTTCGCCGCGCTCCGCGTGATCGGTATGCGCAACGCGCGCGCAATTTCGGCCCCCTTCATCAACGTGCTCGGTCTCGGTCTCATCGCGGGTCTTGTCGCAGCGTTGTCGTCCATGGCGCTGTTGTGGCCAGCGGCGGAGCTGTTTGCGCACAGTGCGCGCCGCGGGAGCGCCGCAATCGCCGCGGAAGCCGCTGTCGATTTCCAGTCCTGGCGCGAGTTCATCAAGGTCCTCTTCCTGTATCGCGGAGTCGAGCCGTTTATCCCCGGCCTCTCCTGCGTTACCGTGCTGGCGCTCGCCGCGTGCGGCGTCATGCACGCGCATCGAAGGCTCGCACTCACACTCGCCGCGCTCGTGCTGGCCGGACTCGATCTCGCGGTCGGGCCGCCATTGCCAGTGTCGTCGATCGTGGCGTGGCTCTCGCCCTTTGAACTCGCGCACACGCGCCGCGCACTCGTTGTCGCGACGCTCCCGCTCTGCCTGCTCGCCGGCCTCGGATTGGACGCGCTCGCGGCGTACCTGCGCACTACCGGCCGAAAGTTCGGCGGCACCGTCCAGTTCTCGATGTTCGCCGCCCTGTTTCTCGTGCTCGCGTGGTTCGCGTCCTCACGATTCGTCAGTCCACGTACGTGGGCCATCGACCACGAGCACCTGCCGGTCGCGGCATTCGCGATGCCGATCGTCGCCGTGTCCGTGGTGATGGCAGCACAACGGTTCCGATCGGCGCGCGGAGTCCAAGCGGGACTGCTCGCGGTCGTCGCGGCGGAGTTGGCCTTCCTCAACCACGGATATGTGCCCGAGTTGCTCGACCTTCGCGCACCGGTCGATTCAGTCGCGCTTAACCGCGTTGCGACAGGCTTCCCGCGCGGCAACGTCCGGGGCGCGCACCCCATGCCGAACATGAACCTGTATACGCTCGATCCCTCTGAGACCGCCTACGAGTCCGCGTCGATCGGAGAGGTGTGGGATCTGCTCGCGCCGGGCGACAACGAGGACTACCGGCGCCTGCTCTCCGAGGCGGCCGTCACGCAACGAAACCCGTACGGCAATGACCTGCTCGATCGCCCGTTCTGGCTGGCGCAGCGGTATCTCCGCGGCGAGCCGCCCTCGAATGCGGACCCCTTCTCCCCGGCGCTCGCGGCCTTCGTCGAAGGTGACACGCCGGAAACCATTCCGGAAGTCGACACCGATGGGATCCGGGCGTTGGAGGGCTCGCTCCCCGTATCGCGCAAGCCCATCGCGCCTATCTCCGTAGACGGCGCGTCGTTCCGCGGCACTCTTCCCGAGCATCACGCCCGGTCGTCGTTGATTGTTCGATACGAATCGGCAGGCACAGGTGAACTCCGCTCGGAATTCAGTGACCCTGCCGAGGACCGCGTCCGGTATGGGTGGATCCGGCCGATTGTGCTTACCGTGGACACATCTGGTGAAGTGGAAATCCCCGTGCCGGACGCCGCCGAAGGAGAGTTCCTGTTGACCGCGGCGCTCGACGCGACCGATGAAAAGATGCGCTTTGTCTCCGTGGAACTCGTCGTTGATGGCTGGGACGAAACGGGTTCGATTGAGATCGTGGACTGGGACGCCAACGAGGCCGAGGTGACTGTGGCGAATCTGCCCGGCGATCGGCTCCTCGTCTTCACCGACGCCGACTACCCGGGTTGGACGGCGACGGTGGACGGAGAACGCGAAGCGATCCTGCACGCGAACGGCGCGTTCAAGGCCGTCGAAGTCCCCGCGGGCTCGCACCGGGTCCGGTTCGAGTTCCGGCCGATGTCCGTCTACGCCGGCGCGATCGTGTCGATCGTCGCGTGGACGGTATGTCTCGGCGGGCTGGCCGCGGCGGGTATCGGGCAGTGGCGCAGGACGCGCGCGGCCCCGGATGATTAAGGCTTCGGCCGGAGGATCGCGTAGGTCGGCAGGCCGTAGCCGTCGAACCGTTTCAGGATCTCGCGCGCGGGCGACACATCGAGATCCTCGGCTTGGTATTTCACCTTTACGTACGCATCGAGCCGCGCGATGACGCCCTCGTCCTTGAACGTCGTCTTGTCCATCACGAGACAGTTCTTGCACCACGTCGCCCACATGTCCACGATGACGAGCTTGTTCTCGCGCTTCGCCTGCGCGAGGCCCGCGGCGAGCGACGGCGTCCAGCCGCCCTCCGAGATTTGCGCCTCCATCGCGCCCGCCACCTGCGCGGGATCGACGCGCCGCGCGTCGTAGATTTCCCAGCCGAGGTAGGCGTAGTACGCCGCGAACCCGAGGATGAACACGCCCATCGCCTGCTTCACGCGCACCATCCACTTGCCCGGCTTGGGCAGGAACGAGAGGCCCGCGCCGGCAAACGGCCACGGCAGCGCCATGCCCAGCCCGAGGAAGAACGGCAGCGCGAGCGCCAGTGTTTGGCCCTTCGCAAACTGGTCGCCGGAATACACGATCACCTGGATCACCACCGGCGCGACGCACGCGCCGGCGAGCAGCGCGGAAATCGCGCCCATGCCGAACGCGAGCACGAAACTGCCCTGTTTCGCGCCGCCCAGAAAATTGAGTTTGGTCTGGAATTTCGAGAAGTCGATCTGGATCACGTCGAACATCGCGAGGCCGAGCACGACGAACAAGATCGCGATGCCCGCGTTGAACCAGATCGTGCTATTGATCGTGCCGAATGTGCCCGCCGTCAGGATGACGACCAACCCCAGGACGCCGTACACGGCCGCCATCGCGAGCCCATACGTGCCGCCGAGCGCGAACCCCCGGCCGCGCGAGCCCGCCTGTGCGCCCGCGCCGATGATCGCGAGGTTGATCGGGATGATCGGCAGCACGCACGGTGTCAGGTTGAGCGCGAGCCCGCCAATCAGCACGAGCGCCACGATCGCGAACGGGCCCTTGCCCTCGAAGAACCCCACGCGTTTCTCGCCGCGTTCCGCGCGGTCGATGAACGCGATGAAGTCCGCCGGTTCCATGTACCCCTCGGCCGTGCCGAGGATCTCGAACTCGTCCAGCGCGGCCAGCAACGACGCCGGATCGCCCGTGACCGGCAATTCGGCCTCGGCCGGCGCGACTACCTGCGCCGGTTGCGGTGCGGGCGGCGAACCGCCGCCCGTAAATGCGATCGACGCGACGACGGCCGAGCCGGTCGGCGTCACCGCCGCGCCCGCATCGACCACCTTCACGGTCACCGGGATCTGCAGCGTCTTCGGCGGCAGACACTTCTCGTCGTCGCACGCCTGGTACCGCAGGCTCATCGGGATGGCGTACTCGCCCGGCGCCACGGTCGCGTCCGCCGCGATCAGCGCGCCAATGGCGAACTTCTCCTCGAACACGGCGAGCTTCTGCGACGAGAACCCCGCGTCGATCAGGACCGGTTCGGGATAGACGATTTCTTGCACGGTGAACCCGGCGGGCGGCTCCGTCCGGAGCTGCGTCGGGATCAGGTAATCCTCAAGCGGCTTGTCCGAGTGGACATGGAAATGTTCCTGGAGCTGCACCTCGAGCGCGGCCTTCAGCACGCCGCCGGGATGCATCGCGTCCGCCTCGAGCACCCACGCCGTGTCCACGCGGATCGCGCCGCGGTCCTGCGCGGCGGACACCGCCGAACTCAACCCCACAAGGACGGACGCGACAATCTGTAGTCCACGCACCATGGTGCTTATCACCTCGACAGGGTTATACCCCGAGTTGTTGCGCCAGTTCCTCCGGCGTGGTTACCGGCCGCTGGCACGCGTAATTCTCACAGACATAGGCCCCCGGGCGTCCGTCTACAAGCGATTTGCCCTCCAACAGCGGCAACTGCGACGCCAACAACTCCGCGCCGGGCGCCGCCGGATCGATCCACGCGACAATCTTGTTCGGCACAAACCCCCGCCGGACCGTCGCGAGCAGCGCGCCGGTGGCCGGATCGTCCATCGGACCCGCAACCGCCACTTCGCGCGGCGGATGCACGAGGAAGTCCACCGCGACGATCATTTTCACGAACGCGCGCGGCGCCTCCGCAAGATAACGGAAGTTGCCCTCGAGCAGCGCGACGGCCTTCTCGTGATACTCCGGCCGATCCAAAAACTTCGCCAGGCGCAGCATCGCGTGCGCCGCGACCGACGCGCCGGACGGCACTGCGTTGTCCTGCGACGCGCGCACGCGCAGGATCAGCCCGTCGTGGTCGTCTTCCGACGCGTAAAACCCGGAAGACTCCGTGTCCCAGAACGTCTCGATCATCTTCTCCGTCAGCCGTTGCGCCTCGTCCAGCCACTTCGGGTCGAATGTCGATTCGTAGACGTCGATCAGCGCGTCAATGAAGAATGCGTAGTCGTCGAGGAATCCCGCAATGCGGCTTTCACCGGCCCGGTGCGTGTGCAGCAGGCCGCCGTCCGGCGAGGCCATGGCGCGCAGAACGAACTCCGCCGCCGCGACCGCCGCCTCGCGGTACGCGTCGTCGCCGAAAGTCTGGTGCGCCTTCGCGAAGGCCGTGATCGCCAGCGCGTTCCACGACGCGAGCACCTTGTCGTCCAGCGGCGGCCGTACGCGTTTCTCGCGCGCGTCGAACAGTTTGCGGTCGATTTCCGCGACCTTCGCCGCCAGTTCGTCCACCGACACGCCCAGATTGCGCGCGACCACGTCGTCCGGCTCCGGCGTGTGCAGCACGTTCAAGCCTGCGTGGTACGGCTCGTGTGACGAAAAATTTCCGTGCGGCTGAAGGTTGTAATACGCCGCCGCGATCCGCGCGTCGGCCTCACCCAGCACGTCCTCGACCTCGTCAAGACTCCAGATATAGAACTTGCCTTCCTGGCCCTCGCTGTCGGCGTCTTCGCTGCTGTGGAACCCGCCGCCCGCGTCGCGCATGTCGCGCAACAGATACGCCAGCGTCTCGCGCACGACGCGTTCGTAGAACGGGTTGCCGGTCGCCTGGTACGCCTCGGTATACGCCACCGCGAGCTGCGCATTGTCGTATAGCATCTTCTCGAAATGCGGCACGAGCCAGTGCTCGTCCACCGAGTACCGCGCGAACCCGCCGCCGAGATGGTCGTACATCCCGCCCTGCGCCATCTTGTCCAGCGTCAGCGTCGCCGCTTCGAGCAGCTTCGGGTCGCGTGTCCGCGCGTGTTCGCGCAGCAGCAACTGGATGCTCGGCGCGGACGGAAACTTCGGCGCGCCGCCGAACCCGCCGTCGACCGGGTCAAACGTCTTCACCAGCGCCGCGGCGGCGTTGCGCACGATATCCGGCGTCATCGCGCTCGCGCCGCCGATCGACCCCGTGAGCAGGCCCTCGATGTGCCCCGTGAGTTTCTCCGCGCTTTCGAGCACTTCGTCCCGGCGCGTCTCCCACACGGACGCGAGTCGCTCCAGCACGGTCCGGAACCCCGGCCGGCCGAACCGGTCCTCCGGCGGGAAATACGTCCCGCCCCAGAACGGTTTCAGGTCCGGCGTGAGGAACACCGACATCGGCCAGCCGCCGCTGCCCGTCATCGCCTGCACGGCCGTCATGTAAATCTCGTCCACGTCGGGCCGTTCCTCGCGATCGACCTTGATGCTGACGAAGTGCGCGTTCAGCACGGCCGCGATGTCCTCATTCTCGAACGACTCGCGCTCCATCACGTGGCACCAGTGGCACGCGGCGT
>CAYUZD010000079.1:11050-12288 GCA_964449475.1 uncultured Nitrospirales bacterium | reverse complement strand
GTGCGCGAGGTGACGGGCGAAGAGGACCTGTGCCTGGCGGGGGGAGTCGCGCTGAACTGCGTGGCGAACGGCCGGATCCTGCGCGAGGGGCCGTTCAAGAACGTGTGGATCCAGCCGGCGGCGGGCGACGCGGGGAACGCGCTCGGGTGCGCGCTGTTCGCGTGGCACCAGGTCCTCGGCAACCCGCGGACGGCGGAGCCGCGGCGGCAGAAGGCGACGTACCTCGGCCCATCGTTCAGCGACGCGGAGATCAAGCGGTTTCTGGACGCCGAGGGCGTGGAATACGAGCACTATACCGACGAGGCGCACCTGCTGGAGCGCGTCGCGGGCATTCTCGCGAGCGAGAACGTGGTCGGGTGGTTCCAGGGGCGCATGGAGTTCGGCCCGCGGGCGCTGGGCGCGCGGAGCATTCTGGGCGACCCGCGATCGCGGCAGATGCAGAGCGTGCTGAACCTCAAGATCAAATTCCGCGAATCGTTCCGGCCGTTTGCGCCGTCGGTGCTGCGCGAGCGCGTGTCGGAATGTTTCGAGCTGGACAGCGACAGCCCGTACATGCTGCTGGTGGCGGACGTGCGCAAGGACCGGCTGCGCGAGTTGACCGCGGACGAGAAGGCGGCGCAGGGGTTCGACAAGTTGCGCGTGATCCGGTCGGACATGCCGGCGATCACGCACGTGGACAACTCGGCGCGCATCCAGACCGTGGACAAGGCGGACAACCCGCGGTACCACGGGCTGATCGAGAAGTTTTACGAGAAGACCGGGTGCCCGGTGATCATCAATACGTCGTTCAACGTGCGCGGCGAACCGATCGTGTGCACGCCGCAGGAAGCGTACACGTGCTTCATGCGGACGAACATGGACTTTCTCGTGTTGGGCGGATTCGTGCTGGACAAGAAGAAGCAGAAGAACTGGGTCGAGCCGGAAACCAACTGGATGGAGCAGTACGAGCTTGACTAGCTCGACGGACGTTGCATGATCGACATCGACACCAAGGATCGCGGCGAGCAGCGCAAGTTCGGCCTGGTTATGGCCGCGGCGTTCGGCGTGCTGACGCTGGTCCGGTGGGGGATCCACCGGTGGCTGGCGGGCGAGTGGGGCCCGCCGTCATACATCCTGCTTGGGATCGGCGCGGTGTTCGGAGTGCTGGGGTTGATCTGGCCGCGGTCGCTGCAGGAAGTGTTCTGGGCGTGGATGAAGTTCGCGCTGGGCGTGAACTGGGTCGTCACGCATGTGCTGCT
>CAYUZD010000079.1:0-10950 GCA_964449475.1 uncultured Nitrospirales bacterium | reverse complement strand
CCGCCGACGTAGATGAGGGGGCCGGCGGCTTTTGGATACCGGCCTGGCAGGTCGTTGTTTGAGTTCTTTCCCTCGCCGCGGCGCGTTCGGGCTTTGAAATCGAAGTCGAGCTCACCGTTGTTGTCCGCGTCGCGCGTGGCCATGAAGTAAGCCGCGAGACCGAGGATGTGATACTGGAACGCATCGTTGTCCGGTCCAAGCTGCGCGACGGTCATGAAGCCGTCCACACCGAATTCGGGCAGGAGACCGACGGTGCCCTGCGCGGCGTCCGGTCCCACGCTGATGAGCACGAACGAATCGTAGTGGGGAGGCGGGAAGGCGAGGCGCTGCATGATTTCGTCGATGGCCGTCTGCGGCAGATTAAACGGGCGCGGGTTGGCCGGGTCAGCGGCGGCCGCATTGACGATACGCTCGAAAATCCCAAACTGGCGGCGGTTTACGCCGATGTAGACATACGGGCGTGGGTCGTCGCTTTGGAGTTGCTCGGTGACGTCCGCCACTTCGGTCCCCGACAGTCCCGCGCCGTTGTTGCCGAGATACAGTTCGTCGAAATTGAACTCGTATCCGTCCACGGAGGGGTTTGTGTCGCCAATGGGCGCCCATTCAAGGCGCGTGATGGTGCCGTCGTTGTTTGTGTCGTAGCCGAGCTTCGCGAACGAGTCGTAGAGCTTGGGTTCGGTGTGGATGCCGGCCATGTCGTCCCACGGGCGCAGGAAGTTGATGTCGGATCGCGACACGACCCCAGCCGTCAGCGCGGCGTTGATGTCGGCACCCGTTACGCGATTGTCGCCCTTGAACAGGTCGGAGACGTAGCCGTACATGGGCGGATAAGTGCCGTGTTTGGTGTTGTAATCGACGAGAATGGTGCGGATCTGGGTGAAATTGTTCTCGGCGTTCGTCATACGCGCGGCCTCGAGCGCGCGCGGCAGACCGGCGGCGATCAGGCCGGCAAGGATGCCGATGATGGCGATGACGACGAGCAATTCGACGAGGGTGAAGCCTCGGGACAGGCGCTGGGGACGCATCTGAGAACCTCCGGACGAGCGAACGTCTCCTATTGGTGCAGTCTATCAGAGCGGGGGAATTCTGGCAACGCTAATCCCTTGCAACGCAAGGGTTTCTTGCGTAGTATCGGCGCTTTTCACGGGTTTCTCCGGGGGAAAGTTTCCGGTCCGCACCGGCATACTTGCAACACCCATGTCTCATCTCGCCGTCAAACTTAATCCTCAACAACGCGACGCGGTTGCCGCGCCGGACGGCCCCGCGCTGGTGCTCGCGGGCGCGGGATCGGGCAAGACCCGCGTAATCGTCGAGCGCGTGGTGTGGCTGATCGACGAGCGCGGGATCGATCCGCGATCGATTCTCGCGCTGACGTTCACGAACCGCGCGGCCGAGGAGATGCGGCGGCGGATCATGGCGCGGCTGAAGACGGATCGGCTGGCGTCGTGGGTGGGGACGTTTCATTCGTTCGGGTTGTTCCTGTTGCGGCGGGAGATGGAGAAGCTCGGGCGGCCGAAGGTGTTCACCGTGTTCGACGACTCCGACCAACTTGCGCTGATGAAGCGGCTGGTGAAGGAACTGGGCGTGCAGTTCGAACCGGTGTCGCCGCGCGAGGCGCTGCAGTACATCAGCCGGCTGAAGCAGGACCTCGAATCGCCCGGCGCGGAGCCGGAAGACCCGGACGACGCCGAAGAGACGACGCTGCGCGAGTTGTGGACGCGGTACCACGGGGCGCTGGAGCGGGCGTCGGCGGTGGATTTCGACGACCTGCTGGTGCTGACGGCGCGCGTGCTGCAGGAGCACGAGGACGTGCGCGAGCGGTACCGGCGGCGCTACCGGTACGTGCTGGTGGACGAATATCAGGATACGAACCACGCGCAGTACGCGATCGCGCGGGCGCTGGCGGGCGAGGGCGGGAACCTGTTCGTGGTCGGCGACGAGGACCAGAGCATTTACTCGTGGCGCGGCGCGGACGTGAACAACATCCTCGATTTCGAGAAAGACTTTCCGGGCGCGAAGACGTTCCGGCTGGAGCAGAACTACCGGAGCACGGCGCCGATCCTGTCGGCGGCGAACGCCGTCGTCGCGCACAACGAGCACCGGCTGGGCAAGACGCTGTGGACGGAGCAGACGGGCGGCGAGGCGGTGCAGTTCTACCTCGCGCCGGACGGCGATGACGAGGCGCGGTTCGTGCTGGACCACATCAAGAAGCGCGACGTGCGGCTGGGGGACGTGGCGATTCTGTTCCGCACGAACGGGCAGGCGCGCGCGATCGAAGAGGCGTGCCTGCGGCGCGGGCTGGCGTATACCGTCGTGGGCGGCATCCGGTTCTACGCGCGGAAGGAAATCAAGGACTTGCTGGGGTGCCTGCGGCTGCTGGTGAATCCGGCGGACGACGAGGCGCTGCGGCGGGTGATCAACGTGCCGCCGCGCGGCGTGGGCGACGTGACGCTGGAGAAGATCGCGCAGGCGGCGCACGGCCGGCCGATGCTGCTGGCGCTGCGCGAGATGGCGGGCCTCGGCGCGTTCGGCGGGAAGACGCAGGACGCGGTCACTGCGTTTGTCGAACTGCTCGCGCGGCTAACCAAGGAAGCAGAGGAGAGCGCGGTCGAGCCGCTGGTGGTGAAGCTGCTCGAAGAGACGGGCTACCGCGACTACGTGCAGCAGAGCGACGAGAAGGATTTCCGGACGCGGCTGGAGGTCGTGGACGAGTTTTTGTCGGCGTGCACGCAGTACAACGAGCGGCGGCCCGAGGGGCGGCTGGCGGATTTCCTGCAGGACATGAGCCTGATGGGCGACACGGACGGGCTCGATCCGGATGCGCCGCAGCTCAAGCTGCTGACGTGCCACAGTGCAAAGGGCCTTGAGTTCGATTACGTGTACTTGATAGGTTTGGAAGAGGGCCTGCTGCCGCACGCGGCCGCGCTGGACGCCGCCGAGGACATCGAAGAAGAGCGGCGGTTGTGCTATGTCGCGATGACGCGGGCGCGGCGCGGGCTCGTGCTGACGGCGGCGGAATCGCGATTGATCTACGGCGAACGGCGCGCGCAGACGGTCTCGCGGTTCATCGACGAGATCCCGCCCGGGCAACTTGTGCGGATCGGCGGCGGGACGTCCGGCGGCGCGCGGAGGCCGGGCGGCGTGGACGCGAGCGCGCAGCGCGCGGACACGGCGCAACTGAAGATCGGGACGCGCGTGCGGCATGCGAAGTTCGGCCGCGGCGTGGTGATGTACACGGCGGGGTCGGGCGCGAAACTGAAGGTCAAGATCCGGTTCGAGACGGGTATCGCGCGGCAGTTCATGGTGAGCGCGGCGCCGCTCGAGATACTCGAAGGGAAGCAACGGTGAGCCTGGACGACCTTCGCGCGCGGATCGACGCGCTGGACGCGCAGATACTCGGCCTGCTGAACGACCGCGCGCGCGCGGCGATGGAAATCGGCCGGATCAAACACTCGACGAACTCGGCGTACTACGTGCCGGAACGCGAGAAGGCGGTCTACGAGAAGCTCAAGACGCTGAACAAGGGCCCGCTGACGGACGACGCGGTGCGCGCAATCTACCGCGAGATCATCAGTTGCAGCCGCGCGCTCGAGAAGCCGACGACGGTGGCGTTCCTGGGGCCGTTGCACACGTTCAGCCAACTCGCGGCGCAGCGTATTTTCGGCGCGACGGCGGAGCTGCACCCGTTGCCATCGGTGAACGACATTTTCACCGAGGTCGAGCGGAAACGCATCGACTACGGCGTGGTGCCGGCGGAGAGTTCGATGGGCGGCGGCGTGAGCGACACGCTGGACCGGTTTGTCAGCTCCGAGCTCAAGATTGTGAACGAGTTGTTGTTGCACGTGTCGCAAAACCTGTTGTCGAGAAGCCCGATCGACAAGATCGCCAGGATTTACTCGAAGGAGCAGGCGTTCCCGCAATGCCGGAACTGGCTGCAGGCGAATTTGTCGCAGGCCGAGCGAGTGAATGTGTCGAGCACGGCGGAGGCGGCGCGGATTGCCGCGTCGGAGGCGGGCGCGGCGGCGATCGGCAGCGTGCTGGCGGCGGAACCGTACGGGCTGGAGATTGTGGCGGAGCGGATCGAGGATTCGCCGCACAACTACACGCGATTTTTCGCAATCGGCCGGCAACAGGTGGGGCCGTCCGGCCACGACAAGACGTCGCTGCTGATCTCGATCAGCAACAAGGCGGGGGCGTTGCATCACCTGCTGATCCCGTTTGCCGAGGCGGGGATCGATCTGACGAAGATCGAATCGAGGCCGTCGCGGAAGAAGGCGTGGGACTACGTGTTCTTCATCGATCTGGTGGGGCACATCGAAGATCCGCGCGTGGCGAAGGCGCTTGACGCGATCGCGCCTCTGTGCACAGAATTGAAGGTGTTGGGGTCGTATCCGCGCGGGGAAGTCGAGAGCTGACCGGCCCGCTGGACGTTTTGGAGGACAGGTTGTGAAAAAAAGCCAAGTAGTTACGGCGCTGATCGTCTTGGTGTTCATCGGACTGCTCGTGGGGATCAACACGATCGAGCCGAGCCGCATCTCCGAGCAGCAGGAAGCGGAATCGCTCGCGGCCCAGCACCAGATCGCGGAGGCGGAGGCGGCCGAAGAACGCGCGCGGCTGGAGGCGCGGGAAAAGATGGCGCAGGAACCGCAGGAGTCGGCGGAACCCGCGGGCGATCCGTTCCAGGTGGAGTTCCAGTGCTCAAATGGGACGTTTGTGATCGAGGTGCACCCGGAGTGGGCGCCGATTGGCGCGGCGAGGTTCCGCGAGATTGTGGAGGCGGGGCTGTACGACGAGGCGCGGTTCTTCCGCGTCGTGCCGGGATTCGTGGTGCAGTGGGGGATTCCCGGCGATCCGGAACTGGCGAAGGAGTGGGGCAACAAGACGATCAAGAGCGACCCGGTAAAGGGGGACAACGTGGCCGGGACGATTACGTACGCGATGTTGTCCGGCAACCTCGATTCGCGGACGACGCAGGTGTACATCAATTTGGGCGACAACTCGGGGAACACGCCGGGCCGGCCGAACCTGGACTCGATGGGATTCGCGCCGTTCGGCAAGGTCATCAAGGGTATGGACGTTGTGGAGAAGATCAACGCGGAGTATGGCGAGGAGCCCGACCAGGCGAAGATCGAGACGCGCGGGAATGCCTACTTGAAGGAATATTTCCCGAAGATGGACTACATCCAGAGTGCGAAGATTCTGGGGAGCGTGGCCGCGGCGCCGGAGGCCGACGGGGACTGAGGTGGTGGGCTTCGGGGCGGGATCGCGGGTGTGCGAGATCCTTCGCTTTGCTCAGGATGACAGGTTGCGGGAGTCTGGTGGGTGGAGCGGGTCTGTCAGCGTGCGCGGGAGCACGGCTAAGCACAACCCGCTTAGCCGTGGCACACGTGGAGGGTGGGATCGCGGGTGTGCGAGATCCTTCGCTGCGCTCAGGATGACAGTCGAATCAGTACGTCGTGCCGCGGCGGTAGAGTTCCGCGAGGCGATCGGGCGGGACGCCGCCGTAGTAGAGCGCAACGACGATTTGGTTGCGCAGCATCGTTCGCAGAATGCCGAGATTCTTCCAGCGCGCGCCGCTGGTCACGGCGGCGGAGTCGGCGATCGCGATGCGCCCCAGCTTTCGCGCGCGGACGATGAAGTCGAAGTCGTCCATGATGGGCCACTCGTGGAACCCGCCGAGACGCCGGAAGTCCGACGTCCGCACGAAGATGCCCTGATCGCCGTAGGGCAGTTGCAGCCAGCGCGCGCGCAGGTTGGTAGACCACTCCACGACGCGCATGGCGACGTTGCGGTAGTCCGTGGCGAAGCGGAACGCGCCCGCGACGACGCCCGTACGCGAGAGAATGCGCCGGATTTCCTCCACGTATCCCTGCGGCAGGACGGTGTCCGAATGGAGGAAGAGCAGGACGTCGCCGGCGGCGTACGCGGACGCGCGGTTCATCTGGCGCGCGCGGCCGGGCGGCGAGGCGACGACGCGGGCACCGAACGACGATGCCCGTTCGACGGTTCCGTCGTCGCTGCCGGCATCCACGACGATCAATTCGACTTCCGGCGAATTGCCGATGGAGCGGAGTGTCGATTCGAGCAAATCACCGGCGTTTCGCGTCGGGACGATGATCGAGATTAACGGTTTCGCACCGGGACCGGATTGTGCGCGGGACCAGAACTCGATGTCGGCCGGTTCGTCCACGTCGGCCAGCGTGGCGGTGTGCGCGACGGAGAGTCCCGAGGTATGCGCGCGATCCAGCGTTTCTTGCAGGACGGTGTCCGTGCTCCACGCGATCTCGTCGAAGAGTCCCCGCGCTCGCGGCCACGCTTCGCGACGCAGGCCGATGAGATAGTAGCCGCCGTCCAGCGCGGGCCCGAGGGCGACGTCATGACGGGCGAGCGCGTCCAGCGCGGCGACGTAGGTTTCCGGGCCGAGATCGGGGCAGTCCGAGCCGACGATGAGGGCCTGACCGGTACCCGTTGCGAAGGCGGCGTCGAAGGCATGGGCCATGCGCGCGCCGAGGTCGCCGTCGCATTGGGCGCGCAGGTCGAGCGCGGCACCAAGCCACTGGCGCATCGTGGGCTCGCCGGCGCCCGTGTACCAGACCTCGACCGCACCGTCGAAGCGACGAATGCCATCCAAAGTGCGCTCGGCGAGTTGGCGATGAAGCGTTGCGGCGCCGTCTGGTCCGAGCGCGGGTATAAGGCGTGTCTTGCTGCGGCCGGGTTCCGGATAGCGCGTGAAGACCATCACGCGGCGCGCGACGGGCGGACGGTTCACGGCTGCTCGTTGAGCGACCAGTCGTAATTGAGGTAGACGACGCGATACTCGGCGGAGTCGATGTAGGCGGCGTCCCCCGCGCTGACGCAGCGTTTCGCGAAATGAAGCGCTGCGGAATCGTTCGCGTTGTGTCCGCGAATCGGCCCGAGATGGCCGTACTTCGCGACGAAATCCTCTGCGAACCATTTCAGGATCGGGGAGAGGTAGACGACGTTCTTTTCGCGATCGATCCGGAACCGGTGGGACGCGCCGAGGAACCGCGCGACCTGATCGTCGAGCTGGTTGTCGAGGGTGTCGGCGCGGAGGCTCTCGGGCCGCAGCGGCGGGCACCCTTTGGCGGCGCAGACGATCGCGGCGTGAATGCGCGGCTCGTTGAACTCCTTGCGCAAGACTTCGTGTTCGATTTGATCGAGCGTCATGTCGCGGCCGAGGACGCGCGTCGTGAGCGTGGTCCATACGCCGTGGATCTGGCGGATGCTTTTGAGAGGGCCGGCCGAATCATCGGAGGCCGCGCCGTCCGCCGGAAGCTCGTCGAGGATACGGACCAGCGTGATCGCGTTGTAGGCGTTGATCCAGAACGCAAGACGGTCGGCACGGTCCCACTGCTCGAATGCGGCCGGGTCCACGCCGCCGAGACTGGCGACGAAGGCGTCGAGCACGGCGCGATCGGATTGGAGCCCGCGGTAATCGACGAGACCGGCGGCATCGACATGTTCGCGGAGCAGCCGGTCATAGGCTTCGCAGGAGAAGGAGTTGGCGGACTGTGCGGCGGCGTGGGGCGTCATCAGGCACGCAGCGAACGCGAGTACGAGGGCAAATGCGGGGAGGCGAAAGGGCATGCCTGGACGGGACTCCTGACGGGTAGCGACACGTGAGATTGAGTATGCGGCTTGGGGCGGATGGCTGCAAGCCGGTGCGACGTGCTAACGGTACTCGACGACGGGACGACGAGATTCCCGCCTGCGCGGGAATGACCTATGGGTGGCGGCGATGCGATTGGGCAGGCGCTCCAGGGATGAACTGGGCCGGATTTGTACGACCCGAAATGGGTTCGAGGAACACACGCCTAAACTGGACCCCGCTTAGGCGTGGCACCCGAGTCTTGTGATTACTCGACGCGGCCGAGGCTTTGCCAGTAGGTGAGGGTCTCGTCGTACTCGGGGACTTCGTAGACGATGCCCATTTCTTCGAGGAGCGTGCCCTCGGCGACCTGGAGATCGATGAGGGACTTTTCAAAGTCGACCTGGGCGTTGACCTCGCGGGCCTGGGCGGCGGTGAGGTCTTCCTGGCGATCGAGGACGTTTTGGGCGGTGGTGACGCCGATGACGAGACGTTTTTCTTCGGCGTCCACGTTGACTTCCTCGAGGATGCGGGTTTGCTTGGTGCTCTCGACGAGGATGCGGTTGCTGGCGAGCGCCTGGATGGCGAGGCTGACGTCGAGCATCGCGTCCTGCTTGG
The DNA here is from genome assembly GCA_964449475.1 of uncultured Nitrospirales bacterium. Lineage (GTDB taxonomy): Bacteria > Hydrogenedentota > Hydrogenedentia > Hydrogenedentales > VFKU01. The sequence continues at coordinate 2,723 of CAYUZD010000079.1, read as the reverse complement.
TCTTGATGAGACGCTGTTCCTGCTGGCGCGTGATGAGTTTCGCCTGCGCGTAGTTGCCGCGCGCGGTGCGGTTGCCGAGCGGGAGCGAGAAGATGCCGCCGATGGTGAACGACCGGCCGTCGGGCTCGCCGATGCCCTCGAAGATTTCAGTACCGTCGAGGCGGATGGTGCCGCGGCCGTAGGATCCCTGCAGGTCGAACTGCGGCAGTAGGTCGTTGCGCGCGCGCTTCGCCTCGAGTTCGGCGTTCTCGACCTGGTAGCCAGCGGCTAGTACATCCGGCCGGCGCTCGATGGCGGTGCGCATGCTGGCCTCGACGTCCCAGTCCACGTCGTGGACGTTTGGCCCTTCGATCGGGATGAGTTCATTGCGTGAGAGGAGTTCGCCGGACTCGTCGTAGAGGCCGATGAGCGTCTTGAGCACGTCCTGCGCGTTGAAGACCGCGGTCCGGGCGGTGATGAGGTCGCTCTGGCGGACGGCAACACCGGCCTTCGCGTTGGCGACTTCGAGCGCGGACGCGGTGCCGAGTTCGAAGCGCTGCTCGTTGATGCGCAGGACGCGGCTGGCGTTGTCCAGCGCTTCCTGTTGCACCTTCACCTGCTCGATCGCGCCGACTAGGTCCCAGTACGACTTGACGACCTGACCGATCGTATTCAGCAACTGGAACTGGATCTGCTCGTTGGCGATTTTCTGCTGGTTCTTCGCGGTGCGCACGCGGACGAGATTGGCGCGCGTGCCGACGCCGCGCAGCAGCGGCTGCGTAATGTTGAGTGTCAAGTCGGCCGTGTAGACTGACTCAACCGCGATGATATTGCCATCTTCGTCGCGGCGGGTCGTGAACGTGCCTCGTTCGCGATTGACGGCGAAACCGACGTCGTATTGCGTGCCGATCTGTGTTTGGCCACCGATGGTGAGCGAGTAGTCTTGTTGCTTCGACTCAATCGTTGCGGCGGCTCCGCCGGTGAACGCGAGGATCTGGGAGCTGGCGGGACGCTCGGAATCGGAATGCTGCGCGCGAAGGTTCAGCGCGGGGTCGAACTGGCCGCGGGCGCCCATGAGTTGCGCGCCGGCGAGGGCGGACTCGTACCCGACGATGAGGATGTCCTGGTTGCTCTGCAGCGCCATCTGCACGCACTGATCGAGTGTGATCTGCATCGGTTCGCCCGAAAGCTTGGAGGCGATTTCCCGCCGGAGTTCGTCGAGATCGAGCAGCTTAAGTTGAATGCTCTCGAAAATATTGGTGTCGGTCGCGGCGGGCTCCGCCGATTCGAGCGTCGACGACTCTTCATCCTGCGCCCAGCCCATCGGCGCTCCAGCCAGAACGGCCGCCGCCGCCCCGAGAATCACCATCCAAAACCGCATCGCAACCTCCTCACCGCGCCCGCACGCCCAGCCACTGCCGGGTTAGACACCAAAATGCAGGCAAAAGTTTCATTTTTGGCAGTTTCGGGGCCCGCCGTCAGCCGAACGGGTCCTTGCGCACAAGCGTTTGATCGCGGTCGGGGCCGAGGCTGACGACGCTGATGGAGGCACCGAGCAACGACTCGATCCGCGCGATGTAATTCCGCGTGGGCTTCGGCAGGGCGTCCCACGAACGGCAGCCGCCGATGTCTTCCTTCCAGCCGGGGAGTTCTTCGTAGAGCGGTTTGGCGCGTTCGAGCTGCGCCGTGCGCGACGGGAACTGCTCGATGCGTTTGCCGTCGAGTTCGTATGCGGTGCAGACGCGGATCGGGTCGAACCCGGTGAGCACGTCGATCTTGGTGAGGACGATGTGCGTGACGCCGCAGATGCCGATGACGCGGCGCAATGGAACGACATCAAGCCAGCCGCAGCGGCGCGGGCGCCCGGTGGTCGCGCCGAACTCGTCGCCGATCTTGCGCAGACGTTCGCCGGTGTCATCCTTGAGTTCCGACGGCATCGGCCCCTCGCCGACGCGCGTCATGTAGGCCTTGAGGATGCCGACGACGCCCTGGACGTGGCCGGGCCCGACGCCCGCGCCGGCGAAGACGCCGCCGGACATGGTGGTCGAACTGGTGACGTAGGGGAAGGTGCCGTGGTCGATGTCGAGCAGCGCGCCCTGGGCGCCTTCGTAGATGACGCGTTTGCCGGCGACGAGGGCGTCGTGCAGGAGCTGCACGGTGTCCGACGCGAACCCGCGGAGTTTGTCGGCGTGATCGAGGTATTGATCGCGGATTTCGGCGTAGTCGAGCGGCTGTTCGCCGTAGACTTTCGTCAGCACGGCGTTCTGGTACTCGAGCGCGAACTTGAGTTTTTCCTCGAAGGCGCCGCGTTCGAGGAGATCGCCGAAGCGGATGCCGGAGCGCGCGGCCTTGTCGGCGTAAACGGGACCGATGCCGCGGCCGGTGGTGCCGACCTTGTTCTTGCCGCGGTGGCGGTCCTGCGCGCCGTCGAGCACGCGGTGATACGGCATGATGACGTGGGCGGCCTCGGAGATGTGCAGCCGGCCGTTGACCTCGCAGCCGGCATCCTTGAGGCGCGCTAGTTCCTGGAGCAGCACGGCGGGATCGACAACGGTGCCGTTGCCGATGACGCAGGTGGTGGTGGGGTGCAGGATGCCGCAGGGGATGAGGTGCAGGACGGTTTTTTTGCCGTTCACGACGACCGTGTGGCCCGCGTTGTTGCCGCCGGCGTACCGCACGACGACATCGGCGCGTTCGGTCAGGTAGTCAACGGTTTTGCCCTTGCCCTCGTCGCCCCACTGCAT
>CAYUZD010000078.1:0-12324 GCA_964449475.1 uncultured Nitrospirales bacterium | reverse complement strand
TCGAAGCCGATGGTATAGATCGCGCCCTCGCACCAGATCGCGTCGAACGAACCCGGTGCGAAATCGAGCGCATCGATGGACGCGGCGCGCGTGGTCAAACGATCGGCGACGCCCGCCGCAACGGCCCGTTGCTGCAATGTGTTCAGGGACGCGGCATCGACGTCCACCGCCGCGATCGCCGCGCGCGTGTGGCGCAGAAGGGTGAGCGCCGACGCGCCGGTCCCGCAACCGGCATCCAGTATCCGGCCGGGTTCGCGCACGCGCCGGACGGCCTCGAGCGCGCGCAGTGTGCTCGCCTCGCTGCCCGGCGCAAGCCGGTCCAGCCCGGCGAACACCTCGCGAAGGAGGTCCATCTGCCGCGTCAGGCGGCGTGCGGCCTGGGTTCGGCCGGCGTGGGCGACGGCTCGTCGCCGTTCAGTGCGCGGCAATGCGCGAGCGCGCCGAGGAACGAATCGTGGTAGCCGTCCGCGCCGACGAGGTCCAGCACGCCGGCCTTTTGCAGCTTGGCGCGGACCCGGGCGTTCGCCTCGGACAGAATGACGCGCACGCCCCGCTTGCCGAACAGGCGGACCGCCTCCTCGAGCGTGATAATGGCGGTCATGTCGACGAACGGAACGCGCCCGAGCCGGATGAGGAGGATCTTCGGGTCGGTATGCGTCTGCGCAAGCGCGCGCTCGAAGTTCTCGACGGCGCCGAAGAACAACGGCCCGTCGATCGCGTACACCAGCGTGCCCTTCGGCATCGCGAGCACGCCCGCGCGGCTGAGCTCCTCGAGCAGGTCGTCCTCGTCCACGCGGCTGACCTCGACCGAGGTCGACATGCGCTGCATGAACATGAGTACGGAAAGGATGACGCCGATGTTGACGGCGACGACCAGATCGACGAACACGGTCAGGCCGAAAGTCACGAGCAACACCGCGATGTCGTACCGCGGCGCACGGCGGATCATCTTCGTAAACACGCGCACTTCGCTCATGTTGTACGCGACGACGAACAGGATGCCCGAGAGAGCCGCGAGCGGGATGTTCGACGCCAGCGGCGCGAGGAAAACGATGATGGCGACCAGCGTAAGCGAGTGCACAATGCCGGAGAGCGGGCTGGTCCCGCCGTTGCGGATGTTAGTCGCGGTGCGCGCGATCGCGCCCGTGGCCGCGAACCCGCCGACGAACGGCACGACGATGTTCGCGATGCCCTGGCCGATGAGTTCCTGGTTCGAGTCATGTTTCGTGCCCGCCATGCCGTCGGCGACGACGGCGGAGAGGAGCGACTCGATCGCGCCGAGCAGCGCGATGGCAATTGCGTACCGGGTCAGGTCGATCATGCGGTCGAGGCCGATGTCGGGCAGACCGAATTCCGGCAGCGTGCGCGGAATCCCGCCGAACGCGCTGCCGATGGTCGCAACGCCCTCCGGCCGGACCAGTATGTACAACGCGGTCGCGACGACGGTCGCGATCAGCGGCCCGGGGATGCGCGAGATGGCTTTCACGCGTGGCGCGAGGACGGTCAACAACAAGCTCACCGTGCCGAATCCGGCCGTGGTCCAGTGCAGATTAGGGAAGGATTGCAGGAGATGCCAGAACTTTTGGTGGAAATGTTCGCCGCCCTCGGCGTGCAATCCGAAGAAGTCGTTCCACTGGCCGACGAAGATGATGACGCCGATGCCGGCGGTAAACCCGACGATGACCGGATCGGGGATGAACTTGATCACAGCGCCGAGGCGGGAGACGCCCATCACGAGGAGGATGACACCGGCCATCAGCGTTGCGATCTGCAGGCCGTCGATGCCGTGCTTCGCCGTCACGCCGGCGAGCACGACGATGAACGCGCCAGTGGGCCCGGCAATCTGGAAGCGTGTACCACCAAATACAGAGACACACAACCCGGCGACGATGGCGGTATACAGGCCTTGTTCGGGTTTTGCGCCGGACGCGATTGCAAAGGCCATTGCGAGCGGTAGCGCGACCACGCCGACGATAACGCCCGAGACGATGTTCGGGAGAATCTGGTCGCGACGCAGCAACCCTGCGCGGTACGCGTCACGTAAAGCGATCATGGCCCCCGAAGCACGAAGAACGGCGAGATGGGAAGTTAGTTCGCGGGATTATAGTACTGGCGAAGAACGAACTCGATCAAGAATCAGCCGATTCCCGGCTGAAAACCCAGAATTTCAGCAAGAGCGCCGCGGTAACCGAACACGACGCGCCCGTGACGAACGCGGCTTCGGCCCCGAATGCCTCCCAGATTGCGCCGAACACGATGGACGCCGGCAACAGCATCAGGCCCGACACCATGTGGAACCAGCCGAACGCCGTCGCGACGCGGTCGGCGGGCGCGAGGTCGGCCACGAGCGCCTTCTCTGCGCCTTCGGTAAGCGCCATGAACACGCCGTACACGGCGAACAGCGGCCAGAGCGTCGCGGGCTGCCCGTTCAACCCGAGGAGGAGATAGAACCCGGCATACACGAGCCATCCTGTGACGATGAGGGCCGTGCGCCCGAATCGATCTGACAAGCCCGCGAGCGGCGCAGAAAACGCCGCTGCGACGAACGACACCAGCGCCCACAGGAGTGGCACCTGGCTGTCGGTCAGGCCGAGTTCGCGCGCGCGCAGCAGCAGGAACATATTGGATGAGTTTCCGAGCGTGAAGATCGCGAGCACCGCGAGATAGCGGCGGTAAATAGGTGGAAGTCCCGCGAATGACCAATCCATCGTGACTTGCCCACCCGTGTGCGGCCGTTCCGGTTCGCGGATCGCCGCTGCGAAGGCCACTGCGCCCACGCCGCCCACCGCAGACCAGAGGAACACGTCGCGCAACGGTACGCCGGCGGCCAACAGCGCGCTGGCCAGGAGCGGGCCGGCGACCGCGCCGAGATTGTCGAGCGTGCGATGCAGTCCGAAGGCGAGTCCGCGCGACCCGCTGGGAATCGCGGCCGCGAGCAGGGCATCGCGCGGCGCGGAACGAATGCCCTTGGCGGCGCGATCGGCAAAACGCAGCATCAGCACCACGGGCCACGACCCCGCAATGGCGAACAGCGGACGAAGCAGGGCCGCTGCGGCGTATCCACCGACAACCCAGCGCTTGGTCGTCCGCGTCCGGTCGGAGACCACGCCGCCGAAGAGTTTGAGGAGGCTGCCGGTGGCTTCCGCGACGCCTTCGATGATCCCGAGGGCGCGCGGACCGGAGGTCAACACTCCGGCGAGATAGAGGGGGATGAGCGGGTAGACCAACTCGCTCGCGGTGTCGTTGAAAAAACTCACCAGTCCCAGGAGCCAGACGGTGCGCGGCAAGGAGGTTAGCGAGCGAATCATGGTGTCAACGAGTCCACGTCTAGCCCGCGGACATGCGCACAACGCGATGCTTGCGCGCGGCTCACACCTTGGGCGCGGCGACGCCGGTATCGCGTTCGGGCGCGTGCCTGATGCAATGCGCGAGAATCCCCATCGACTGCGACACCAGTTCGCCGGGGTTGCGCTTGAACTCCGCGGACTCGCCTCCCAGATCTTCGTAACCGTCCGCCGTGCGCGTCACGCTGCTCCAGTTCTGGAACAGGCGGCCCCAGTCGCTGTCGAGGCAGGCCGCCATCTGTTTGCGGCTGTGCCGCGGATACCAGTACGAATCGTGGTACAACACGCTCGCGATGTACGACCACGGCGCGAGCCAGGTCTTCAGCGACCACTCGAGCGGCCCTTTGAGTGGGCCCCAATAGATCAAGTGTTGCATGCGGCTCGCGAACGTCATCCGCTTGTAGGGGCCGACGAAGTGCCAGTTCTCGTTCGTCGCGGCGAGATCGCCGACCATCTCGATCTGCGACACGTCGCCGCAGCCGAGTCCGAGTTCGTGCGCGAGCCGGATGTACTTGCAGTCGCGCAGCGGATCCATGCCCATCAGCTTCGCGGCGACCGCGTCAATCGCGACCTGGTCCGCGGACGCGAGGATGACGTTCTTCACGTGCGGGACCATGCACCGCGGCCCCGGGCCGTCCCCCGCGAACGTTCCGTCCATGACGGCGAAGATCCCCGGGTGAATCTTCTGCTGGATCATTAGCAAATCGACCAGGGTTTCATGGATGACTGGATGTGTCCAGTGGCGGTACTCGTTCAGCAGTCCGCCGAACGCGTTCTTCATCGCGCCAGTCGTAGTCGTGAACACGTGCGTCTTCACGGTCGGCAGATGGAGGATGTTTTCGCCGATGAACCGTTTCGGGATGGCGAAGCCCTTCGGGTAGACGTCATTGAGGCAAAGAAACCTCTTGGTCAAGTCGCCGACGGCCTCGCCGATCGGCACCCATTCCTCGCCTTCGTACAGGTGGACGTTGCGGATGCCATGTTGTTCGACTACGTCGATCTGCTTGTTCTCGCGCTCGCCGAGATGCGCGTCGATAACGACGGTGCGGTTGTGGCACGCGTGCAGAAGCTCCTTGCGGTAGCCATCCCGGAGCATGGCGTTGATGACACCGTCGAGCTGCCACGGGGTCGTCGAGCAGCCGGGAAAGAAGAAGTGCCACGAGATATTGACCTTGAGCGCGGTATCGAGGCGCCTATCGAGCACGTCCTGGTAGCCCGCGAGATTGAGCAGTTCGTGATGGTCGCGGATCGATGTGGCGGGCGAGGTGCGGAGAATGGCGACGCGGGAACGCTTCACTTCGAAGACTCCATGTGCGCTATAGGATACCCGCGGTGCGTTCGGACGCTCAACCACCGGGCTGATGCGGGCAACGAATGGTATGATCGACGCGAACAACGATTCCGGGGACTGCTTCCTTGGCGAGTGCGCTACCTGCCGATGCCTGATGCCGCCGCACGCCATCGATCGTTGTCTCCCGAGGCCGACGCGCTGATCTCGGTACTCCGTGCCGCGATGCAAACCCAGCCGCTGCGCACGGATTTGACCGTTCACGGAACGGGAATCGATTGGGATTTTTTCGTCGAACTGGCCTGCCGCAACCACGTCGCACTAACCGTGTATCGCAATCGCGGCCACGAATTGCTGCGCGGGATGCCTGCCCAGGCGGCGGAAGCCCTTCGCCAACAGTATCTCGGCATGGTGCAACACGGATTGCGGCTCGCGACGACCTGGCGCGAGGTGGGCACGGCGCTGGAAGCCGCCCGAGTGCGCGTGCTGCCCTACAAGGGACGCGCGCTCGCATCGGAGCTATACGGCGACGCGGCCGCGCGGCATACGTGGGACATCGATTTGCTCCTGGAATCGGCCGATGCCGCGCGTCAGGCCTCGGATCTGCTCCGGTCCCGTGGTTATCGAATCAAACTCCCCCCGTCCGGTGCGTCCCTGGAAATGACGCTACAGGACGATTGCGAACTGACGCTTCTCCACGAGGAGAGCGGCGCGGCCGTCGAGTTGCACTGGCGCTTGTTGCCGCGGGCATTCGGCGAGGCGGGATCGGCGGAGTTCATGTGGGCTGGCGCCACGCCGCGCGAAACGGAGGGCGTCCCGAGTTGGGCCGCGAATCCTTCCGCGACACTGCGAATGCTGTTGCTGCACGGCGGCGTCAAACACGATTGGTCCGAGCTGAGGCTCGTCGCGGATGTCGCGCGGTCGCTCGAACACCATACTCACGACGAAGTGAACGCGATTCTGCGCTCGATTCCCCGCGGCACGCTACGCGAGAAATGCGCGGCTGGGCTCGTGCTCGCGAACCGGCTGCTCGGCGCGCCGGCTCCTCCTTTTCCACGTGCGCCCCATGCGCAAGCCGCCCTCGCGATGGGTCGATTGTTCGGGCGCGCGGCGCGGTTGCCGACGTTGGCAGACTGGCGCCACTACGTGAGCTGTCTGCGAGGACGGGACGGCACGACTGAGCCGTCTCTGATTTGTTATGCCGCGGCGCTTACCACGCCCGAGTTCGACGATCTGCTGGCGTCCCGCCGCGTGCCCCGCATACGGCGGGCAATTCGCTTGGTGCTGAAGGCGACACGGCTGAGACTCCAAAGAAACCTGCAGGCTGCCGATCTTGAATAGAAACGGAACTTACAATAATTGTTCAGCGGTGACCAACGCGGGCGACGGTATTTGTCAATCTTGCATCAGATTTCACCGGATTGCTCAAGTTTCCGGCGCGCGCCGGCCGTTTCGACTGGCACGAACGATGCTCTCCGTAACCTGGACCAACAGGGGAGCCGCATTCGGCGGGTAACGGCCATGAACGCGACCATACCCATCGAGACTCGACCGGATTTCGCGACAGATCTCCTGCCGCGGTTCCGCGCGATTCTCGAGTTGCCCGAAACGCAGCACGCGCGCGAGTCGATCGAATCGCAACTGCGCGTACAGCCGTCACCGGGCCTGGTGCGGCACCAGCTCGTCCAGTTCCGGCTTTATCCCGAAGGGCTTCAGGTCGCGGCGGTCTACTTCTCGGTCCTATCCAGCGGATTCCTGCGAACGGAGGCCATTCCGTTTCCGTTGCGACAAATCGGCGTAAAAGTGGACGCGGTCGCGCTCGATGCGCCCGTGCCGTCGGAGGTGTACATCGAACCGGTGGCCGTCGCGGACGCGCGCGCGTGGCTCCAGAACGGCGGGACGATCCCGGCGACGCCGGACACGATCGGTTACGGAATCGTGCTGGGCAACGCTCCCATCGCGGTCGAGCATTATCACTGGTTCGACTCGCCTGGGTCTCGTATCGAGTTACGCACGAACCTGCTTACGGGGCGCATCGATCGCTATCACCGTCACCGGCTCAACGCCGACGCGCGGGCCCTGCCCCGGACAGAGGAGATGTCGCTCTGGGACCACGCGCGTCTCGTGCACATGATCGAGTCGCTCGCGGCGGCCGATGGCCGTGAAGAGATCGACCCGGTGATCATCTATTCGAAGAAGCCCGACAGCAGCGACACGCTACACGTCGCGGTCTACCTGACGACGGCGACCAAGTTCCCGGTGACAGAGGCAACCTGAAGCAGATTGATGATGTTTGTTGTATTCAGCGCCCAGGAAGACGACTGTGCCGCGCGCGTGTACGGCGAACTGCGCGCGCGAGGCCGCGGCGTGATGATGGTGGACGACGCGCGCTCGACATCGGAACTCGGCCTGACGTGGCACATGGACGCCGCCGAACCCTACGGCGGCTGGATTGACGTGGGCGAGGACCGTGCCGAACTTCACGCGATCGAAGGGATTCTGTTGCGGATGATCCATCCCTTCCGTGCCGAACCGGGACAGGTGCCGCACGACCGTCAGTACGTGCTCGCCGAAATGTCGGCCGCCGTCGAGGGCATGCTCAATGCGTTTCCGGGTCCGGTGATCAACCGTCCCGTGCCCGGAGTGTCCGGCCGCAACCTGTTCACACGTCGGGGCGCGGCGCGCCTTTTGAGGCGCTGCGGATTCGCGATCCCCGACGTGGTACTGAGCGGTCGACCCGAAGCCATGCAGAGCCGGTTTGATGCGCTTGGATATTCGCGTGTGCTGATTGCGGGGCTGCACGCCGCGGTTGCGCCATCCACAGTCGAGACGGATCGGCTCGGGGAGGCAATCGACGGACTCGCGGTAAACCAGATCACTCCTCCCGTGTACGTGCTTGGGTTGCCCGAGGGCGACTCGAAACAAGTCTTCGTCATTGGAGATAACGCGATCGCCGTAGACCGCGAGTCGGGCAAGCGTATGGATGCGCCGGAGCCGATGATCGAGTCCGCGTGCGAGTTGGCGCGAGTGCTGGGCGTTCAATTTGTAGAAGTGCAGGTTGTCCAGACTCCGGCCGGTGAGCTTGTGTGTCTCGGCATGAATGAATTTCCGATCTACAACCACTGCCCGGTGGACGTGCAGGACGCGATTACGTCTGCACTGGCCGACTCCCTCGAATCACCGCAGGGGGCGTTGACATGATCTTGATGATCGGTCCCCTCGCCGATTCCGGAACGGCCAACCTCGCGCTCACGCTGATGGGCAAGGGCGAGGACTTCGTGCTGCTCGATCCCCGAAACTACGGGGAGAAGTGGCGCGTTGACTGGGCGTACGAAGGCGGCGAGCTGATGGGTTACGTCCGCACTCAACGGCGCGAGATTGCGATCGGCGATATCTCGGCGATCTGGGCGCACATGCTCATGATCCCCGATCGCGGGGACGATGAGGAATCTCGCGCGCATTCGGGACCGCCGCCTGCTCTGGCGTCGATGATCGCCTTTGTGGACGCGTTCCCCGGGCGCGTGGTCAATCGCCCCTCGATCGCGTCGTCAAACAGCGTCAAGCCGTACCAGGCGCGCACCATCGCGGCGCACGGATTCCCGGCGATTCCGACGCTGATTACGACATCACCGGAGGAAGCCCGTGCCTTTATCGACGCGCACGGCGGAGAGGTCATCTTCAAATCGATCAGTTGGCGGCGGTCGCGCGTGCGGCGCGTCAACAGCGACGATCTTGGGCGACTCGATCAGGTCCGCCACTGCCCGACGCAGTTTCAGACGCACATCCCGGGCAACGATATCCGCGTCCACCGTGTGGGTGCGCGATTGTTCGCGACAGAGATCGTGGCCAGCGCCGACGACTATCGTTATGTGCCGGTGAACGGCGAACGCACGATGCGGCCCTTCGAATTGCCGGCGGTCGTGGCGGCGCGCTGCCTATCACTCGCGGACGCGTTCGAGATGGACATCTGCGGCATCGACCTGCGACGCACGCCCGGCGGCGAGTATTACTGCTTCGAAGCCAATCCGATCCCAGGCTACCTATTCTACGAACAGTACACCGGCCAACGCATCGGCGACGCGATCGCGAGTTGGCTGACGGAGCGGCCTACGCCGTGTGAGAGGGTCCACGTATGACGCCCGGCGGGACCAAAGAACCGTTCATTTCCGCGGAATTGAGGCCGCGCGTAGTGCCGATGCTCGAATCCACGCCGACACTCGAGCCGGATAGTTCGCCCGACGACGTGTGCGAATTGGCGCTCTCGGTGCTCGGCTTGAGCGAGCGCGCCTGGGAGGCGCTGCATCCCGAATTCAGCCGACGGGACCTGTGGGCGTGCCGGTTTGCCCACAGCCCGAAATTGACCTGGAATACGATGGACGGCGAAACGGTGCTACTCCATACCGAGACAAGCCGGTACTACACACTGAATGGCACCGGCTCGATGATTTGGGAGTATTACCGGCCCGATCGGACACTGACCGATGTTTTGGATGCGCTCTGCGCTGACTATGATGTGGATCGGGAGACCGCCGGCAACGATCTGCTTGGGTTCACAGGTCAGTTACTACTGGACGATTTGTTGCGGGAAGAAGGTTGAATCGGGATGTCAGCGAGTGTATACTCATGCACTAGCGGGTTGGAAGCCGCAAAAGTAGTACAAGGAACACGCACATGAAGAAGACGTACGAGGCTCCTGCCATCGTCCGCCACGACAAGCTCGTCGACATTACCGGCAGCTTCGGCTCCGGGTCGGGCTCGGACGGCGGTTCCAGCAAGTTCTGGAAGGAAGGCAAGGAGTGGTACAAGGAAGGGAAGGACGGCTGGTAAGCCGTTTGACCTTCACGCGTGCCGGCGGCCAATCCAGCCGCAGTATTCGGATGAGGTACTCTTACGAGGTCTCGGGCTCGGTCCCGAGACCTCGTTCCGTTTGAGGGGGGATTCGTGGCGGCGGCCGTCGAGCGTGATGCGCGCTATTTCGACTTTCACGGCGTCGGACTGCGCGTCCATTGCACCGTGCCGGTCGCTCAGCGCGCGACGGCGAATCTACTGAAGCCGTTTGCGCAGTCTAGCGCGGACCGCGACTTTGCCCAGATTGAAATCTCGAGCGCCGAGGACCCGGAGGAGATCGGCGACCGCTTGCCCGCGTCGGCGAGCCTGCTGTACTCGAACCGGCTGACCGTGCGCCATGCGTCGGCGGGACTCGGGTTGGAATTCGACGTCTATCGGACGACCGATCGGGTGTTCGTCGATCTCGGCGCGAAGGGCATGATGGTGTTCCAGCCTGCGGACGCGCGCGCGGAGGTGCTGCTGGCGAACCCCGAATCGATCCATGTCGATATCGTCGGCAGCCTGTTGTTGTATGCGCTGTCCGAATTGCTCAAGCCCCGGGGATTTCATCTGCTTCACGCCGCGGCGGTCTCGCTCGACGGCCGCGCCGTCATCATCCCGGGGACGCAGGGCCGCGGCAAGACGACGACGTGCCTGGCGCTGGTCTCGGGCGGGTTCGGGTTCCTGTCGGACGATGTAGTCTTCCTGCGCGAGACCGATGGGCGGATCGAGGTCTGCGCGTTGCCCGAACATGTCAGCGTCACGCCGCGCACGATCGAGATGTTTCCGGAGTTGCGCGCGAGAGCGGCGGAACTCGAACCGGGACTCTTGAAGCGTCACGCGCGGATGGACGACCTGTTCCCCGGCGCAACGGCGATGAATGCGGTACCCGCGATACTCCTCTTCCCGGAGGTGACAGGCGAGCCCGCGAGCCGGCTGGAGTCCCTATCGCGCCGACGCGCGCTCGAGTGGATACTACCGCGCGGGGTCTCAGTGCTCGACCAGGGGAACGCGGCCCGGGGCTTCAAAGTCCTCTCGCGCATGGTCGCACAATGCGCTTGCAACCGGCTCGCATTCGGCACGAACATCGACGAAGTCGCGCCGCTGGTCAAGAACGCGCTCGCCGCTTCGACATGAGGCGGCTGTTGAAGGAATCGTGGCCCCATTCGCCGGGAGAGGCGGTGTTGTTGTTGCGCGTCCTGTGGATGCTGCACCGGTACCGCGGACACGGCCCTTCCGACGATTTGCGCTCCCTGTTCGCTGGGCTGACTCCGAGCGGCCGGCGCGGGCCTGCGAATACCGCGCGGGTCCAAAAGGCCGTGCGTTATGCGGACGCGATCTGTTCGAGACTACCCTACCTGTCGCTCGATGCGTGCATGCCGCGGTCGCTGACGTTGTACCGGATCGCCCGCGAATCGGCAGTCGACGTCGTGTGGAATTGCGGAGTGCGGAAGACAGCGGAAGGCCGGCTCGAGGGGCACGCGTGGCTCACGCTGAACGGCGCGCCATACCTGGAGCCGGACGACCGCGCACAGCACTACACCGTCACGTTCCAGCACCCGGCGACTGAAGCCGATTCAAGCGCGCCAAAGCCTCGAGACCGATCGCCGTCGTGAGCGCGCGCGACCCCCACCAGTACGCATGCGGCTCGGGCGGCTCGGGGCCTGCGTAGAACGGCGCGGCCGGCCAACCGCCATCTTCCGCTTGCGACGACCTCAGCGCCTCGGCCAGGCGCGTCGCGCGGGCCGACGCGGCGGCCGAGAAATTCGTGAGCGCGCAGAGGGCGAGCGCCTGGGCCAGCGGTGTATCAAGTTCGGCCGCTTCGATTGCGCGGGACACCGGCCCCGCGCACGGCGCGAGCGACTCGACGCCTTCGGCGTAGGCGCGCGACAGCATGTAGTACAGCGCATTCGGATCGGCGTAGTACCAATCGCTTCCTGCGGGGCCGCGCTCCATCAATCGGATGAGATAGCGCGATGCTTGCCGCGTTTCAGCGCAATCGCCCAGGTAAAGCAGCGCGTTGGCATTCACGCACGGGGACACGTCGTTGCGCTCGTGAAATTCGCGCAGCCACGTCTTGAACCGCCCGCGGACGGTTTGGTTCGCGAGCAGAATGGGGTCGATGGCGTCACTATGCCGATCGGGCGCGAACCGGCGCACGACGAATGCGGCACAGCTCGTGACGTCCATGTCCGGCGAGATCCGTTTTGGATTGCGCTTGGACCAGTACGTCCAGACGCCGGGATCGCGCCGTTCGGCGAGCAGGAAGGCGACGCCGCGGCGTGCGGCCTCCTGCGCGCGGGCATCGCTGCACTCCGCAAGCGCCAACACCGCGAACGTGGTGGTGAACGGCGAACCGTCGTACACGCCGGGCCCGGAGAGGTCCATCGTTTCGTACCGATCCGCGGGAAACTCGCCGTGAGGAAGCTGCGCTCCGCGCAAGAATGTGATCGCCCGAGCGATCGCCGCGTCAGCGTCCAACTAAAGTCCCCCGAGCCGGCGTGTTCACTCCGGCGCCTTGTAGCGAATGGGTCGTATCGGTACCATGCGCGCACGACACGAAAAGGATCCGCGCATGTTACGAATTTCGCTCCTGATAGTTCTAACGACGATCGCCCCGTGTACTTTCGCCGCGTCGGCCGTGCACGTTATTGTCATCGGCGTCGATGGGCTGAGTCCCGATGGCATCCGGCAGGCGGACACGCCAAACATGGATCGCATTATGCGCGAAGGCGCGTTCACGTTCCACGCGCGCGCCGTGTTCCCCAGCAGTTCGTCGCCCAACTGGGCATCGATGATTATGGGCGCGGGACCGGAACAGCACGGCGTCCACTCGAACGACTGGCGCGTGGACAAGTTCATCCT
>CAYUZD010000077.1:7919-12488 GCA_964449475.1 uncultured Nitrospirales bacterium | reverse complement strand
CCGAAACTCATCGGCGGGTTCGACCCGCGGCCGATTCTCGAGGCGATCGATACGCCGATCCTCTGGATGTATGGGCTGGAGGACAAGAGCGTCGAGCCGTCGCGCAGCATTGCGATCCTGAACGAGATCATGGCCGCGAAGCCGAAGCCCTGGACGATCGAGACGTTCCCGGATGCCGACCACGGCCTGCGCGTGCCGGCGGACCCGAACGCGCCGTTCCCGCTGCCGAACTACGCGCCGGGGCACTGGGAGACGATTGGGGCGTGGCTGAACGAGCACGTCCTGAAGGGGACGTGAACTGCGAACTGCGGCCACGGATTTGACGGATCGTACGGATAGGGATTCGACGCACCGGCCGGCGCGCAGCCAGAACGATTGTTTGATTCGGTCTCGATCTCGAATCAGCGAATGTGTAGGGGCGGCCCCCTGTGGCCGCCCTCGTCCGCCGCGCGCTGGGCGGGGACAGGGCCCCGCCCCTACGGGCGTTAGAATAGTCCGATGCTCGATCGGATTTTTGTGTATGGCACGTTGCGGAGCACGAGCCACGCGCCGATGGCGGCGGAGTTTGCGCGGCACGCGGCGTTGATTGGCACGGCGACGATTCGCGGGCGGCGGGTGGATCTGGGGCCGTATTCGGGGTTGGTGGATGCCGTCGGGCCGGACGACATCGTGGATGGGGAAGTCTGGCGGTTGCGCGCGCCCGCGGAGTATCTGCCGGAGTTGGACACCTACGAAGGCTGCGGCGCCGGCGACCCGGAGCCGCACGAGTTCAGGCGCGTTGTACGCACGGCGACGCTCGATTCGGGCGAACCGGTCGAGGCGTGGGTATATGTGTATTCCCGTCAGCCGGCGGGTTAACGACCTCATTGGTCCCGCGGATCGAGGGAGCCGACTCTATTTTGGGAGGTCGGCGAGGAACGTGGTCAGATCCTCCGCGACACGCTGTGGCGTCTCCCACGGGGGCGAGTGGCCGGTGCCTTCGTAAACGATGAGCCGGGTGTTCGGGATGGCGGTGGCAAGCAGGTCCTGATCGCCGCGCGGGCAGATGGCGTCCTGGTCGCCCCACAGGATGAGCGTGGGCGCGGAGATTTTCGGAAGTTCGGGCGCGTGGTCCGTCTGGCGAAATCCGCCGAACGCGCCGCGCCACACGTGCGCGGGCAGCTTAAGACTCTCGTAGACACACATCTCGAAAAACTCGGGCGGTACCGGTTGCGCGGTCGTGCTCAGTTGGAACTCAAGGACGAACGAGGGGTCAACCGGGTCGGTCATGTCCTTGATGACGGTCTCCCAGAGTTCGTTGGCGGCGGGGTTGTCCTTCCATCGCGCGAAGGCGCCAATGAGCACAAGCCCGGCCACGCGGTTGGGGTGATCGATGGCGAACCGTTGTGCGACGCCGGTGCCCATCGAATGGCCGACGACGACGGCTCGATCGATTTCCTTCAGATCGAGGAATAGGCGGACGTCATTGGCGAAGTCCGCGAACCGGTAGCCCGATTCGGGCCGTGTCGCATCGCCATGGCCGCGTTGCGTGATCGCGATGACGCGGTATTCGGAAGGTAGATGAGGCAATACGAGTTCGAATGACCGCCACGAGTCCGTCACTCCGTGGAGGAGCAGTACGGGCAAGCCCGCGGGGTCGCCCTGTTCGACGTACGGGAGCGTTATGCCGTTGGGCAGGTCCGCAGACTGAACGGTGAGCGCGGGTTGTTGGCCTGTAGCGTACCCGGCAGTTAGCAGAGCAAGGGCGATAGTCATCATCCCTGCCGTCACAAGCCGTACAGCCTCAATCGTGCGGAACGAGTGCATCGTCGGCCCTCCTGCCGTCATAGCCCTGCATGCGCACCCAAAGGATCGAGTTGCCGTGGTTGGACTGTCCCAATAGGCGATTGCTCAGATCAATTTTGGATCGGCTCGCCGAGCAATAGATCGAGTAGCGCCTCCAACCGTTTCAGGTTGGTCGGGGTGTTGTGGACGACGATCTGGTTCGTCACGAGATTGAACCGCATGTAGGAGAGCAGTTCGCCCGTTTCCGGCTCGACGATCATCGGCGTCGCGCGCCGCAGGACGGCGACGAGATCGACTTCGGCGACGGCGCTTTGGTTCGTCGCGGCATTGCAGTCGGGCATCGAGGTCCCGGGTAGTTGGAAGATGCGCGTCTCAAGCGACTCGGAGGTCTCGCGCTTGATGTTTTCCGGAGTGGAGACCCAGACGTAATGGTTCCGCAGGGCGTACGTCAACCCGAGCGGGTGCAGAACCGCGTGCAGAGCCTCGCCTGCCGCGACGCGTTTGAAGTTGATGTATTCGACGTTTCCGTCCGTCGCGTATTCGACGTTGGTCGCGATGGCGAGTCTGCCTCGCCGGGGCGCGACTACCGTGTCGTCCATCACGATGGGGGCCTCGGATTCCTTCGCGATGAATTCGAGGACCCTCGAGAGGTGGGTGTCCTGGAACAAGCAGGTGATTGGATGTTCGAGCCGCTCGCGCAATGGTGCCTGTTGGACGATCTGCGCATGGACGAAGGTTGTGGAGAGCGCGCAGGCGATCGTGGCGACACCGACGTGGAACCGGAACTTCCGACGCATACTGTTCCTCCCTTCGGTGCCCGGTACGGATCCGAGCCAACCTAGCACGGACACCGGAATCTGTCACGCAGTTTCACGCGTGGCCATCGGGAAATCGCTAAACGCTTGGTTCACTATTCGTATATGTGGCAAAATTATTGACGAGTGTCCGTTTCGGTTTGTCTCCGGGACGGCGATTCACCGGCGAACGAGATTGCTTCGTCGCAAACCCCGCTCCTCGCAATGACAGGGTGGGGTGAACTGGCAGGGTAGACAGGATCGGCTGATGCGTCTGGTAAAGGTCGGAGTGGCGGGCGTTTCCGTCAACATCGGCGATTTCGCCGGGAACGCCGCGCGGTTGCGCGAGGCGATCGCGGCGGCACAGGCGGACGGCGTGCATGTGCTCGTGACACCGGAGCTGGGGATCTCGGGGTACAGCCTGAAAGATCGCGTGTGGTGGCCGGACATCCGCCGGCGGAGCTGGGACACGCTGCAGCGAATCGCCGAGCACACCGACGGCATCAGCGTCTGGCTCGGGCTGCCGGTGGACATCAACTCGCGAATCTACAACGCGGCGGCGTTCGTGCACGACGGCGTCATCCACGGGATCATCCTCAAGAAGTACCTGCCGACCTACAACGTGTTTTACGAAAGCCGGAACTGGAGTTCATGGGCGGGCGGCGTCGCGGCGTGCCACGGCGTGCCCGCGGGCGACCTCGTGTTCGACGCGCCCTATGGCAGGGTGAGCGCGGAGATTTGCGAGGACCTATGGTCGCCGCACTCGCCGGCGAACGCGCGCGTGCAGGCGGGCGCGGAGATCATCTGCAACGCGAGCGGGTCGCCGTTCACGCCGCGCAAAAACGAATTGCGCAAGCGGCTCGTGCAGAACGCGGCGGGCGGCATGGCGTGCGTCTACGCGTACAGCAACATTCTCGGGCTGGACAATTCGCGGCTCGTGTTCGACGGCGGCGGGATCATCGCGACGCCGGAACGGATCGTGGCCGAGGGGCCGATCCTCGATCCGCGGCCGTGGACGCTGGCGACGGCCGTGGTGGACCTGGACGACATCGCGCGGGTGCGCGCGGAGAACTCGACCTGGCGCGCGGACTCGCCGGGCAGCGCGGCCGGCGGCGCGCCGATGACGATTATGGTGACCGGTGACTTCGAGCCGTCGGACACGCGGGAGTTTGCGGCGACGCTGCCGAAGGACTTCTGGGTGCCGGAGGACGCGCCGGGCGGCGGCGAGGGGACGGCGTACCTCGAGGAACTGTTCAACGGCCTCGTGCTGGGCGTGCGCGACTATTTCGAGAAGGCGGGCGCGTTCAAGCGGTACCTCGTGGCGCTGTCCGGCGGGCGGGACAGCGCGCTGTGCCTGATGCTGGCCGTGCACGCGGCGCGGCGGATGCACTGGGGCAAGGGCGTGCCCGTGGCGGAGCGCGTGAGCGCGGTCTATCTGCCGAGCGAGCCGTACAGCTCGAAGGGCACGCACGACGCGGCCAGGGCGCTCGCGGAGGAACTCGGCGTGCCGTTCCAGGTCGTGCCGATCACCGAGGAGGCTCGGCTCGCGGAGAAGAAGGCGGCCGAACTCGCAGGCGGCGCGGACCGGGTGACGCCGATCGCGCGGCAGAACCTGCAGGCACGGATCCGCGGGGCCATGATGCTGAACTGGGCGAACAACGTGGGCGGGCTGCTGCTGGTCACGTCGAATTTGAGTGAGGCGGCGGTGGGCTACACGACGACGGGCGGCGACAACGAGGGCGGCTACGCGCCGATCGCGAACCTGCCCAAGACGCTCGCGCTGCGGCTCGTGGCGCACATTGCCGCGCGCGACGGACTGAAATCGATCGAGAAAGTGCTCGCGACGCCGTCCAGCGCGGAACTCGCGCCGGACCAGTCCAGCGAGGCGGAACTGATGCCGTATCCGATCCTCGACGACCTGTTGTATTTGTTCGCGCAACGGCGCATGGCGCTGGCGGACTGCTGGCGCGTGATGTGCGAGCGGCACCCG
>CAYUZD010000077.1:4090-7819 GCA_964449475.1 uncultured Nitrospirales bacterium | reverse complement strand
GGGTTGTCCTGGAGTTTGTCGGAGTAGACGCGGGCGCGGACGTAGAGTTCGTCGCCGGTGAAGGGATAGACGGCGGGGTTGTCGGTGGTTTCAAGGAGGACCTGGCCGATGTCGGCGCTGTATTTCCGGCTAGCGAACGGCAGCGGCAGGCCGGCCTCGTCGAGGCGTTCGGAGGACGACGTGTCGAATCCCGAGCGCGTGCCGATGAATTGCGTGCGGTACGTGACGCCCTCCTGCGCCTGGATCGTCACGCGCAGTTCCTTGTCGGTCTTATCGATCGCGTCGAGCAACACTCCGGTCGTGCTGTAGAACATCCCGGCCTGCATCGAGCGCATCAGCGCGTCCGCAGCGAGTTCGTCCGCCTGCACCATGATCCAGCCGCGGCCCGGGTTCACGCGGCCGAGGCCCCAGTCGTGGTACTCGTGGCTATCGTCCGTCGCGACACCGTAGAGCAGCGGGAACGCGGGATCGCGATCGAGCCGGATGGACTGCATGACGTCCCACTGCTCGTCCGACGGCGGCATGCCGTCCTTCGCGCGGCCCCAGGGATGCGTGCCGGGGTGGCCGTTGTAGATCTCGAAAAAGCGCAGGGACGGCGCGCCGAGCGCGGCCTCGATGGTGACGCCGTCGCTCCAGTTCATGTGGTTGAGGTGCGCGATCATGGGCGTGTTGTACGCGACGCTTTGCGCCTCGACGGCCTCGAGCTGCGCCTGCAGGATTTCGCCCTGCGGCGCGTCCTCGAAGCCGCGGATCGGCTCGCGCAGGTTGATCGCGTTTGTGTGCACCTTCATCGAGACGGACGTGATCTCCTCACCGGGCACGAGCAGAAACTCGCCGGGTGCGTTGAAGCGTTGCGAGATTTCCTCGAACGGCCGCAGCAGCATCTGCGCGTAGCCTTGCTCGGTCATTCGCGTCTGCACGAGGTCGGGTCCGAACGCTATGCGGAGCGCCTCGACGTGCTCCTCGCGCAGCGACGACCGGCCGCCGATCGGGTACCACTTCTCGCCGGTCTGCATCAGGTTGTGTTCGGAGAACGCGATGAAGTCGTAGCCGCGGTCCTTGTACCACTGCGCGATGAGTTCGGGCGCGGCGTCTCCGTCGCTCCAGAGGCTGTGGACGTGCGTGACGCCCTTGTACCAGTCGCCGGAGGCTGGGACGGCTACGATCAAGGCGGCGAGAAGGGTCAGCGTGAGACGGACGCGCATTAAGCAGACTCCAAGTTGACAGCCCGCGAAGTGTACTGAGTTGGATTGCGGAGTGACAACGCGAGGCGGCTGGAGTAATCAATTTACAAACGGCGAGTCATTCGCATAATTTCAGTATTGGTGAGGGGCGATGTAAGGCGCACTGAACACGCGGCTTGCGGCGACCCGGCCCAAAAATCTTTTGACACCCCGTATCACGCTTGACAGTGCTATCACTATGAACTAAAGTTACTTACCGTTGCTGGAGGCGCTGCGGATCACGTTCAGGTGGCGAGATCCATTGCCGGGGGATCTACAGCCGCGTGTGAATTCTGTTCGCACGCGTCGCGAGGCGTTGTTTCCCCGCGTCAGCGACGGGCGGAAGCATTTCTGGGCGCGAGGCTTACGCGCGCCCGCACACGGGGAACGCTGCGGACCATGAGTCGCTCGAGCGCGCATCTGGACTTCTTCGGGCTGCGCGAACAACCGTTTGCGCCGACGGCCGACCCGTCCTATTTCTACGCGACGCGCGACCACAAGGCGTGTCTCTTCCGGTTATGGAACAGCATCGACGAGCGGCACGGCATCGCCGTCGTGCTCGGCAGCTACGGCACGGGGAAAACGACGCTGCTGCGCAAGCTGATGACGGGCATGGCGGCGGACCCGGAGAAGTACAACACGGCGGTGCTGGGGTCGCCTATCCCGTCGTGGACGAGCTTTTCGCTGCTCGAAGCGATCGTGAACCAGTTCCAGTTGCGACCCGCGGACCGGACGTTCGCGGCGTACATGCAGGCGCTGAACGAGTACCTGCTCGCGAACCGCAACCGGATCAGCACGCTGATCATCGACGACGCGCAGAACCTCAACAAGCGCGGGCAGCTTGAGCTGCTGCGGCTTGCGCAGAATCTCGAGACACCTCAATTCAAGCTGTTAAATCTTGTCTGTTTCGCGCAGGCGGAGTGGGCGCGCGTGCTCGAGGCCGCGCCGAATTTCCTGCAGCGCGTGAACGTGGTGTACACGCTGTCGCCGCTGAGCGTGCAGGACCTGCGCGAGATGATCCAGTTCCGGCTCAGGCAGGCGGGCGCGGACGGCGTGCGCGCGCCGGTGTTCGAGGACGAGGCGATCGAGACGATCCACTCGTATTCGGAGGGGAACCCGCGCGTGATCGTGAGCCTGTGCCGCAACTCGCTGCTGCTGGCGAGCCAGCTCGAACAGCGCCGCGTGACGGACGAGATCGTGTTGCACACGATCGAGAAGACGACCGCGCCGGACCCGGCGAAACTCGCGCGTGTGCGCGGGGTTGTCGCGCCCGGCCCGGCGCGCGCCGAGGTGCGGCCCGTGGTGGCCGCCGTGGGGGCCGAGGCGCTGTTCGCGGCACGGACGAGTTCGCGGAATTTCGATCGCCGCGCGAGCCAACTGCTGATGCAGGCAGCGCGCGCGCGAAAGCCATAGCGCGGTAAACGGGGGAGTTGACCGGAGTGGGCATGCCGATCGGACCACAGCGGCGGGGCGCGCTCGCGTCCACCACGATGGACGAGATGGAAGAGTCGCTGCTGCGCGCGATGGAGGACGATCCGCGCCTCTCGAGCGGCACGGCGCTGCCCCGCGCGGACAACGTCCTCGATTTCATCCAGATGACGGGGTTGACGACCGGGCGCGTGCCCGCGGCGTCGGCGCAGCCGGCCGAACGCGCGGACGATCCGATCAGTTTCTTCGAGATCGGCGTGCGCGACGTGGACGGGACCGGCGATCCGATCGAGACCGCGTATCCGGATCTCGATGCAGATGCGTTTCACATCGACGTCCGCGAGATCGTGCCGGCGGAGAGCAAGTCCGTCTCGGATCTGAAACAGATCATCGCGGAACTCGCCGCGATGCAGTCCGACGACGCGCCGGAACTCCGCACTGCGCCCGAGATCCCGCGCGCGCCGGCGGCCCCGGCTGCACCCGCCGCATCGCCCCTCGCGGCCTTGCGCGAGATCGAGGTGGACGACGCGCCGGAGATCGACGTCGATCAACCGACCGCGGAATTGCCGGAGCCGGACACCGACGACGCGCCGACGCCGATCGTGGACGACGGGGTGCACTACGAATCGCCGATGAAATCGCCCGCGGGCCTGGCGGCTGCCCGGGAATTGCTCGAGGAACTGGCGCATGCGAACCAGGCTGCGGAACGCGCGCAGCACGCGTTCGCGCGGTCCATTCCGCAGCCGACGGTGCGCCTGACGCCGCAGGACCCGATCCATCCCGAGGCGGGCGCATCGCCCGCGCCGCAGGATGAGGACGCCGGCGAACAGACGACGCACCACGGGCTCGTCAAGCGCCGCCGGGAGCCGTCGCTGCGCCGCATCGCCACGTGGCTGGCGATCCTGCTTGTCGCGGGCGGCGCGGGCTGGGGCGGATTCATGTTTTACGAGCGCGCGGCGCAACCTCCGCGGGCGGCGTTCGAGGCCGCGCATTCGCTGATCGACAAGGGCCGGTACGAAGAGGCGTCGGCGGCGTTCGTCGATTTCACGACGCGGTTCGAGGGCAACCCGCGCCGGGC
>CAYUZD010000077.1:0-3990 GCA_964449475.1 uncultured Nitrospirales bacterium | reverse complement strand
GGCCGGGCGTACGCCGCGATCGGCCAGCCGGACAACGCGCGCTCGGCGTTCATGCGGGCCGCGGCGGTCGAGAACAACATGCAGGCGGACCAGGACTACGCCGAACTCGCCGGGATGTACACGCAACTCGCGGAGCGCTCCGGCGACCCCGCGCAACGCCGCCGGTATTTCCAGTTGGCGGTCGAGCAGTGGGACTTCGCGTTGCAGGTGCCGGGACTGCTGCGGAGCCGCCGGGACGACATGAAGCTGCTGCGCGACGCGGCGGCCGGAAAGGCGGAGAACGAGTTTGGCGCGCGTGCGCAGGCGGAACCGCCGGCGTCGCGCGTGCAGGTGACACCGGGGACGGAAGTGGGCTCGATCGAGGGGAATACCGGCGAGTTGCCGGCGCAATAATGCAGTAACCGGTCCGTCCGCGCGAGTTGGGGAACGCGGGCAGGCGGGCAACGAAGGGCCGCGGGGGAAGTGATCACGGCCCGTGCGAGTGGGGGGGACGATGATCCGTTGTGCACGCCGAATTTTGGCTTGGCCCATGCTGGCGATCTGCCTCGCAGGCGCCGCCGCAATGGGCGAAGGCACGATCCGCCCCGGCGACGTGATCTACATCGAAGTGTTCCGCGTGCCCGAGATGAGCCGGGCATACCTCGTGGGCGAGGACGGCGCGGTGCGCCTGCCCTACATTCCGCCGGTGCCCGTGGGCGGCATGGACGAGGCGACCGCGGGCGACACCATCAAGCAGGCGCTCGGGCCGATTCTGCGGAACCCGCGCGTGACGGTGTCGCGGTCGGACATCGGCGGGATCTCAGACATGGTAGGCCGCACGGCGGACATGCGGCTCGAGATCATTCCGCTGCGAAACTCGAACGCGGACACAATGGCCCAGACGCTCGAGGGCATGACTTCGCCCGGCGGCCACGTGAGCCACGACCCGGACACGAACTCCCTGCTGATCACGGACACGCCCGACGCCATCAAGAACATGATGAACGTGATGGCGCGGATCGACCAGATGCAGTCGCAAATGACGCAAGTGCGGATCGAGACGCGCGTGGCCGAGGTGCGCGTGGGCGCGCTGAAGGAACTCGGCGTCCAGTGGTTCGTGCAGGGCGACGACGTGAACGGCGGATTCTACCGCCCGCCGAGCCGGCTGTCCTCGACCGACGCACTGAACGGCCGGTTCGGGCCGCAGGCGAACGAGTTCATCGGCCGCGACGACAGCAACAACGGTAACGACTTCGCGCTGCAGCGCGAGTTCGTCGGAGACAGTTTTGACCGGCGGCTGAACATTCCGGTCATGGCGCCGCTGCCGGGTCAGGCGTTCATGGGATACGCCGCGGGCGGCGTCGACATCGGCGCCATGATCGACGCGCTGGTGTCCGACGAGAAGGCGCAACTGCTCGCGAACCCGACGATCCTGACGGTGAACCACAAGCCGGCCGTGATCAAGATGGTGGACGAGTTCCCGTACACGGAGTTCGGCACGGAGATCACGGGCCAGACGAATTTCTCGGTGAAGTTCCTCGACCTCGGGATTATTCTCGAGGTGACGCCGCACGTCTACCAGGACACGATCGGGACCTACGTGAAACTCGATCTCAACCCGGAGGTCTCGTTCCCGAGCGGGATCGTGAACGGCGTGCCGATCCGGTCCGTGCGGTCGTCGAACACGGTCGCGAACGTGCGCGACGGCCAGACTCTGATTGTCGGCGGCATCCTGACGCAGGACGAGCAGAACGTCGAGACGAAGGTGGCGGGCCTGGGCAACATCCCGGTGCTGGGCAACCTGTTCAAGACGAAGGAGAAGGCGAAGTTCACGAAGGAACTCATGATTTTCGTCACGCCGACGGTGCACCGCCGGCCCGAGGAAGTGACCTGGGACAAGTTCGTGGACGTCGCGCAGGGCATCAACGAGGCCGGCATGATGCCGTCCGGGTTGAGCAAGCGCGAAGGACGCAAGGACTGATCGCGGATGCCGACTGACCTGCCGACACTCGACCGGCCGCAGCACCTGCAGGAATCCGACCGCGGGCGGTTCGTGATCGACCTGCTGCTGCGGCACTGGAAACTGGTGGCGGCGAGCGTCGTGTTCGGCCTCGCGATCGGCGCGGTCACGGGCTTCTTCATGCACGAAGTGCGGCACGAGTTCGCCGCGCAGACCGACCTGGTGGTCAAGCAATCCTACTGGCAGAGTCCCGCGCTCTCGAGCCTCGACTCGAACGTCTTCGGCGAGACCTCGCCGACCCTGCTCGTGAACCGGCTCGACACCACGGCGCTCGCGCGCGACGTGGCCGAGGCGATGGTGCAGGACAACCTCGCAAACGGCCGCGCGGGCGGCGACCTGACCAGCGACGCCGAGCTCAATGGACAGGCGGCCGGGATCGAGCGCGCCATCGTCGTGACGCCGTACGACGACAAGGGCCTGCTGCGGCTCGTGACGTACAGCGGGGCCAGCCCGGACGCGGCGCTGCGGCTCGCGGAGTATGCCGCGCGGGGACTCATCGACCACACGCAGTTGCAGCGGCTCGGCGAGCAGAAGGACGCGTACGAGGCCGTGCTGCAGCAGATCGACGAGATGCGGTCGCAGCTCGATGACGCGGAGGGCCGGCAGTGGACCTACCGCGAGCAGATGGGGTTCCGCACGCACGAGCAGGTGTGGAGCGACATCGAACTGAAGAACACGGAGCTGCAGGACGCGCTCGGCATGGTCGGCGAACTCGAGGGGCGCATCGCGGAAATCGACACCCAGCTCGAGGCGAACAGCGACCGCATCCCCGACGTGCTCGGCAACGTGACCGAGGCCGTGGTGCAGGACCTGCTGGAACAGATGGACGACCTGCGCGCGCGGGAGCTCGAGCTCAGCGTCGTCTGGAAGCCGGGGTATCCGGAACTCGACCAGTTGCAGGCGGAAATCGACGAGAAGAAGGAAGCCGTGCTGCTCGCGATCAACGAGTTGCGCGGCGGTACGGGCGGCAGCGGGATGTGGGAGGAGCGGCAGGAACTCTACCGGCAGAAGATCGACCTGAAGTCGCAGCTCATGTCGTATTCCGTACGCGCGGCCTCGCTCAGGCGCTTGGTGGACACGTATTCCGAAGGGCTGCCGCAACTGGCGGACCAGAGCTTTGAATACACGCAACTCGCGCACGAATCGTCCCAATTGCGCGAACAGTTCGGGAAACTGCTGGAGAAGGAATTCGAATTGCGCACGGCGATGCGCCGCGGCACGGCGACCGTCGAGCGCCGCAACGCGCCGGTGCTGCTGCCCGCGTCGCAAGGCCGGAACGCGCCCATCACGGCGTGGGCGCTCATCGGCGGCGTGATCGGACTGGTGGCGTCGCTCGCGTTCACGATGCTGCGCGAGATGAACAACACAAGCATCCGCAGCGTCGGAGAAGTGGGCCACTATATCGGGCTGGAGGTCATCGGCACGATCCCGAACGTCAAGTTCAACGGCGCGCGCACGCGCAGCCGGCGCAAGGGGCCCTATGTCGTGGACGGCGAGAAGGCGGCAGTCGAGCCGTCCGTCGTGACGCAACACGACCCGAAATCGCCCGTGTCCGAGGCGTACCGGTCGCTGCGGACCAACTTCCAGTTCGCAACGCTGCAGCACGAGCCGAAGACGGTAATGGTGACGAGTTCGGTGCCGGCGGAGGGCAAGACGACGACGGCGGTGAATTTCGCGGTGACGATGGCGGACCTCGGCAAGCGGGTCGTGCTCGTGGATACGGACCTGCGCCGGCCGAACGTGCACCACGTGCTGAAGATGCCGCGCGAGAAGGGGCTGGCGGACGTATTGCGCGGGCAGGCGAGCCTGGCGGACGTGATCCGGCCGACCGTGACGGGCAACCTGTGGATGATTTCCAGCGGCCGCGTGCCGCCGAACCCGTCCGAACTCATCGGCGGCGAGGGCATGGCCAAGGTCATGGAGGCGCTCAAGCAGCAGTTCGACCTCATCGTGTGCGACGCGCCGTCCACGCTGGTGGTGACGGACCCGGT
>CAYUZD010000076.1:0-12639 GCA_964449475.1 uncultured Nitrospirales bacterium | reverse complement strand
TGATTGTCGAGCGGGACGTCGCGATCGTGTCGATGGAGTGCCCGGACGACAACCTGCAATCCGTGTTCGACTATCTGGTGAAGTAGGAGGGACCGTGGGCGAGTTCATGCGATCGGTTCGGGTCTCGTTCGAGCACGCGCTCTCGACGTTCCTGAGGCGTCCCCGGACGTACGTGGCAGGCGGGCTCGTCGTATTGCCGGCGTTCGTGCCGCTGCTGGTGCTCGTGTTGCCGCGGGAACACCAGCACGAAGTCGATGCGACCCAGGGCTGGATCGTGACCCAGATGATCGAAGTGTTCTACATCACCGGCGTGACGCCGCTGCTGGCGCTGTTCTTCGCGGCGATGCTCATCGGGGAGGACGTCGAGACGCAGACGATTTCCTACGTGTTGACGCGGCCGGTGTCCCGCGTGGCGTGGATCTCCGGCCGGTTCTGCGCGTATCTGGCGGTGACGCTTGGGATGCTGGTGTTGTCGTTCGCGTGCCTGCGCGCGTCGGTGACGCCGTTTGCGGCGGGTGGCGACGGAGCGGGGATGAGCGCTCTTGGGCAATATACGTTCGCTGCAGCGATGTCGTTGCTCGGGTACGGCGCGTTGTGCGCGATGCTGGGGACATTCTTTCGGCATCCGGTCGTGGTTGGCGTGTTGTTGATCTTTGGCTGGCAGCAGGTCGCGCTGCTCGCGCCGGGCGCGACGAACTTCCTGACGATCCGCAAGTACGTGGCGACGCTGTTGCCGCACGGCGGGCAGAGCCTGCAGAAGGTCGTGGAAAACTTCGCGCAGGAACTGTTGCACCCGACGATTTCCGTGTCGCCGCTGACGGCTGTGCTTGTGTTAGTCGGATTCAGTGCCGCGATGCTGGCGCTGGCGGGCTACGTGGTGCGGGAGAAGGAATACACGACTCCGGTCGCCGTGACCGAGTAGGAGGGACTATGCGTTGTTTCCAGTGTGCAGCGATTGTGCTGATGGCGCTCTCGATGACCGCCGCGCCGGGCGTGGCTTGGACGGACGAAGCTGAGGACGAGTACGTCGAGACGATTGACGTGACGTATCCGATGAATGCGGACGGTGATCTCGAGGTGGAAAACACGAACGGGTCGTTCCAGTTGACGACGTGGGACAAGAACGAGGTGCACATCGTCGCCGAGAAGCGCATGCGGCTCGACGACGGGACCGTGTCCTGGCTGCTGCGCCTGATCGGGATACGCGGCGACGATGTGAAGACGGACGAGGACGCGAAGAAGCTGTTCGAGCAGTTGAACGTGGAAGTGACCGGGACGGAAGCGCGGCGCGAGGTGAACACGATCTATCCGGAGAACACGCACGGGATCCAGTTCAACGTGGCGTACACGATTACGGCCCCGAAGGGCGTGAAGCTTCGGGTGCAAACGACGAACGGCGCGATCCGGGTGGACGACGTGGCGGGACGGGTGGACGTGCAATCGACGAATGGCTCAATCACGCTGGACGACGTTTCCGGCGCGGCAGAGGCGCGCAGCACGAACGGCCGGATCGAGATTGAGGACGGCGGCGGCGCGATCATCGCGCGGACGACAAACGGCAGCGTCAACGTGAGGACCGCGCACGATCTCTCGGGGATTTCGGAAATTCAGGCGCGGAGCGTGAACGGAAGCGTCCGGCTGGCGCTGCCGGAGGGCCTGCACTTCGATCTCTCGGCCGGGACGGTACACGGCAGCGTGACATCCGACTATGAGTTGGACTCCGTGCGCGCGCAATCGCGGAAGGAACTGGAAGGCCGCGCGGGCGATGGCGGCCCACGCGTAGAACTCGAGACGACAAACGGCTCCGTGCGGATCACGAAGCTGGACTGAGTCCGCTACTGGCGCGTGGGAGGCGGGGGGACCAAGGCGTGGCCGATCAGATCGCCGTTGGGCGTGAAGCCGTTCGCGTCGGTGTCGATGAAGATGGGGTTGTTGATTGCGATGGGGTTGGCCGTGCCGCGGTTGGGGCCGTAGACGAGACCGAGGCCGGCCTGCTCGTTCGTTGCGGCGACGACGATGTGCGCGTCCTCGGCGAGCACGAGCGGGAACGAGTCCTCGAACTTCACGACGCCGTCGGAAAAATAGTCCGGGTGGCTGGTCCGGGTGAAGTTTAGCTGCGGGTCGAAGCGCCCGTTCACGAGCACTTGCACGCGGTCGATATCGAGCCAGTTCGCGCACTGCACGCGGATCCGGACATGCGCGCGCCCGCCCGGGGCGACGACGGTCTGGCCCGCGGAACCCTTCGTGGCGTTGCTGGGCAGATCGCTGGTGACCTCGGCCTCGAGGAACGGGCCGTTGGTCATGATGACGCGCCCGGCGCGCGTGGCGGCGATCATCTCGTCGATGTCCACGGCCGCGGGATCGTCGGTGCTGCTCGCGATGTAATTCCTGAGCCAACCGGAGCCGTGGAAATTGAAATGCGCGTCGGTATTGACGACGCCGGGGACGCCGGTGCCCATGTTCCACATCTGGAGCCAGGTGGAGAGATTGTTGCGCTGGGTGGCGGCGGGATCGGCGCCGGGGCGGCGCTGCTCGGTGAACGGGTACCAGAACACGGCCTGGATCGGGTGAATTTCGATGCAATCCATGAAGCTGATCATGCGCGGATAGCCACGGTCGCGGTTGCCGTCGTTGTCGGCATCGAAGAACATGTGGACCATGTCGGGATGGTTCTGCTGGACGATTTTGTCGCGATCGTTGTCCCATCGTTTCAGACGCTCGATCTGGGTCTCGGGGCTGATGTCGGTGTCGGGCCCGCCGCCGTCCTGCGTGCGCGGTTTCCAATCGAGCGGGAACGCGTTTTGATGGTTGAGGTCGCCGGGGGAGCCGGTGAGTTCCATGCCGGTGGTGGTGGCCATGAGTTCGGTCGCGCCGAAGTAGCGGAGATGCTCGACGTAGGAGTCGATGCGCTGGTGTTCGGTGCACGGCGCGAACTCGACGTGTTCGGCGAGCAGGTTGAGCACGCGGCCGCGCTGGCTGGCGGTGTTGTCACCCGACGGCGAGGAATGGCTGTGGTAGTCGGCGCTGATCCATCCCTTCGAGTCGACGACGCGCTTGAGTCGGCCGGCGATGCGGGACTCTTCGCCCTGAATTACCTTGACGGTTTCGATGATGGCGTCGTATTCGGGGCCGTAACTGACGTAGACTTCGTAGGTACCGGGGTCGAGGGGCTGTTCAGCGCGGCCGTCGGGTGTGTAGACGATGTTGTGAATGCCGTAGATGCCACTGTCGGGCCCGAAGAACGGGTCGGGCGTGCCGTCGCGGCCGTAGAACTGGATTTTGCAGGGGACCCGCACGCCGCGATCGTCGCGGATGTCCACCGCGACGTAGCCTGCGGCGGGCAGGGTGACTTCGTATGCGTCGGCGTCGGCGGGATTGAGACTGATCTCGGCCTCGCCGTTGCCGAGCGCGGAAACGCGGGCGGTGTACGCGGCCGGCGGAAGCGCGAAGGCGAGCGAGCCGTCCGCGCGCGTGCGGCCGAAGCCTGCGCCGGCGGATAGCTCAATATCGGCGTTTGCGATCGCGCGGCCCAGCGAGTCCTTGACGCGAAGAGTGACGGGCGCCTGATCGAGGCCTTTGATGCGGTTCGCGAGCGTGTTGGCCTCGAGCAAGGTCGGTGCCGGGGCGATGTGACGGACGAGGCGGAAGGTCTCGCCGGGCGCCAGCGTGACCGTGCCGTCTGGAGTGTCCAGCGCGAACCGCAGGGTGGAGGCGCCGCGCTGGTCGGGGTTCGTCTTGGCCGCGATCTGGAGGCCGTCCGCGACGATGACATACGCCTGGCCGAACCACGGGTCGTAGGACCAGAAGCGATCAGCGACATCGTCTCCGGCCTTGGTGACGGCGGTCCGGTCGGAACTTTGATCCATACGAAGGTTGTCGAAGGGCGCGAACGTGATGGGCTCGAGTGATTCGTTTGTGAAGACAGTCTCGATGGTGAGATGTGCGTCGCCGTCGGCGAGCGAATACGTGACGGTGGACGCGGGTTGCGACTCGACGGCCGGACTGGTGACCGAGAGGGAGACGCGGTTTCCGCGGAGCGAGACGTTGTGGCGGTCGCCGAGGGCCACGATGCCGCCATCCACGGCGACGGAGTCGAACTCATAGGCGATGCGAACCGGGCCGGCGTAGTAGCTGCCGAGTTGGTCGCTCTGCATGCGGCGCGTGCTGAGATCGATGAGCTGGCCGCCGGAGAAACGAATCATCATGTTCGCCTTGCGCGACGGGATTGGATCCGCGACGACGGCGACTATGTCATCGTTTCGCAACGCGTAGTCGCCATAGATGGCGTCGGTTTCCTTGCCGGCCGGCACGAACTCGTCGTAGGTCTGCGGCGTGATCGAGACGAGTTCGGCGGCGAACGCGAGCGGCGCATTCATGAGCACGGTGAGGGCGAAAGTGAACAGAGGGAAGAAGCGACGCATCGGAGCTCCTTTCGATCCGGCCGGGAACGGCGTGTCAGGTCGAAAGGGCGAGTCTAACAGAGAAACGCGCTGAACGGCGTTAGCGCACGATTACACGAACGTGAAGCGAAGGCGTGTCAGGCGCGCATCGAGTTCGGCAGCGCGGGACGGGCCGATTCGGACTGCGCGATGAGTTCCTCCACCGCGGCGAGGAAATCGTCCAGGACGAAGGGCTTGCCAATGGCGCGGTTCGCACCGACGCCGATGGCCATGTCGAGATAGCTCACCTCGCCGCACATGCCGCCGCCGGAGATGGCGATGATTTTGCAGTTCGGGAAGTCGCGGCGGAGATCCATGATGGTGTCGATACCGCCTTTTTCCGGCATGATGATGTCGGTGACGACGAGATCGACCCCGCCGTCGGCGTAAATTTTGAGTCCTTCGAGGCCATTGCCGGCTTCGGAAACGGAATAGCCGACCCGCTCCAGAACGGTACGCAACACCTCACGAATCTGGACTTCGTCGTCGATAACAAGAATGTGTGGCATCCCCATCCCTCAAGGAGCGACGGTGGCCCGTCGACCCGATAAACTGTACACGCGAAACCCGAAAACTGACAAGGGGAGGTGGGATTCGCGCTGCCTCAATGTCACAACCTCCATGCTGGCAAGGCGTTAGAAGTATAAGGAATCTATTGACAAAAGTCCAGCGTTTCTTGCCCAAACAACGGACCGAAGCATTGAACCGCCAAGAATTCGGGTGTATTTCCGTAAATACCCGATGGGCGCAAGGCTGGCCGAATCGGTAGAATCCACGACATGAATCCCCGTAGCCGTCTTGATGTCCTTGTGGGCATGCTGCGCGACCTGAGCCGCAAGGACGAGTCCGTCGGGTCGGTGAACACGTTCCTGCGCGCGATGCGGCAGTTGGACGGGGACTACGCGCTCGTGTCGATTTCCCGCCGGAACGTGGGCGAGGGCGAGTACCGCGTGATGCGGTTCATGCACCAGGAAGGCGTGACGGTGGACGGCGCGGCGGACATGATGTACGCGGGCGCGAATGCCGCCGCGCTTCGAGGGGGATTCATCGGCGGGATCATCGCCGCGGACAGCTTGCGGTTGTTCGGGGATGTGACCGTAGCGAACGACCCCGCGGTGGGAGATGCGTTGTGTCCGTACCGGACGATTCTCGCGGTGCCGGTATTCGACGACGGCGTGGCGCTGAATTGGGTGCTGTACATGCGGACGCAGCCGAACGGGTTCACGGCGGTGGAAGTGGAGGACTTGACGCTTCAGGCCAATCTGATGGGTGGACTAACCACGGCGAAACAACACGCGAAGAACCTCGTCGCGAAACAGTCGGAACTCGAGTCCGCGCTGCGGAACCTGCGCGAGACGCAGAACCGGCTGATCGCGCAGGAGAAGCTGGCGTCGCTGGGCGCGCTGACGGCGGGAATCGCGCACGAGATCCGGAATCCGCTGAACTTCGTGACGAACTTCGCATCGCTGAGCGAGGACAGCCTGCGGGAACTGGGCGAAATGCTCACCGAAGCGACGGCATCCATGCCTGGGGAGCGTCGCGCCGAGATTGAACAGTTGCTTGCGGATTTGCAGGCGAACGCAGTGAAGATTCGGGAGCACGGCGAGCGCGCGAACGCGATCGTGAAAGGGATGCTCGGCCATGCGAACCACCGGCGGGGTGAGTCTGCGCCGACAAACATCAACGCGCTGGTCGATGAGTATGCGAAGCTCGCGTATTACGGCATGGGGAACGGGAAGGGGCGGCTCGACGTCGATTGGGTGAAGGAGTATGCCGAAGACCTGCCGGAGATTCAGGCCGTGCCGCAGGATCTGGGCCGCGCGGTGCTGAACATCGTGACGAACGCGTGCCAGGCGGTCGAGGTGCGGCGTTCGGCGGGGCAGACGGGCTACCGGCCGTCCATCCACTTGCGCACGAGCGGCGGCAACGGCCACATCGAGATTCGCATCCGCGACAATGGGATGGGGATGGATCCGAATACAGTGCAACGCGCGTTCGATCCTTTCTTTACCACGAAATCGGCGGGGACGGGAACGGGCCTGGGGTTGTCGATTGTTCATACGATCGTGGTGCAGGAACACCACGGCAGCGTGGACATCGACTCGAAGCCCGGGGAATACACGGAAATTCGAATGAAGATTCCGACGACGCTCGGCGCGTTCGGCGCCGTACACCGGACATAGCGGGACGCGGTCAAATGACGACGAAGTTGATTGTGGTAGATGACGAGCCGGACATGGAGGCGCTGATGCGCCAGCATTACCGGCGACAGATCCGGAGCGGGGAGTACGCGTTCCAGTTCGCGTCGAACGGCGAGCACGCGCTGCGCGTGCTGGACGGACACCGCGACACCGACGTCGTGCTGACGGACATCAACATGCCGGTGATGGATGGGCTGACGCTGATCCCGAAGCTGGCGGAATTCAGCCCCGTGATGAAGACGATCGTGATCTCGGCGTACGGCGACATGGACAATATCCGCGCGGCGATGAACCGCGGCGCGCACGATTTTGTGATGAAGCCGATCGAGTTCACGGACCTCGACGCGACCATCCGCCGGACGATTGACCACGTCCGTCAGCGGCGGGAAGCGTTGCAGGCGTACGAGATGAACGAACTGCTCAAGATTGCCGTGGACCAGAAGACGCGCCGGATCAAGGAGACCGAGGACGCGACGATCATGAGCCTGGCGCAACTGGCCGAGGTGCGGGACCTCGACACGGGCAGGCACCTCGACCGGACGCGGCAATACGTGCGGATTCTGGCGGAACAGCTTCGTCCGCATCCGCGTTTCGCGCGATTCATAGACGACGACGCGATGGATGCGCTGTACAAATCGGCCCCGTTGCACGACATTGGCAAAGTGGGCGTGCCGGATTTCATCCTGCGCAAAGAGGGGATGCTGTCAGACGACGAGTACACGGAGATGAAGCGGCACGTGGACTATGGCGCGAACGTGTTGCGCGCGGCCGAGGAGCGGCTGGGATTCAACTCGTTCCTGGCGATGGCGCAGCGGATCGCACACCAGCATCACGAGAAGTGGGACGGGACGGGTTACCCGCGCGGGCTCAAGGGCGAGGAAATCCACTTCGCCGCGCGCCTCATGAGCCTGGCGGACGTGTATGACGCGTTGACGAGCCGGCGGCCGTACAAGGACGCGTGGTCGCACGACGACGTTAGGGAATACCTTGCGGCACAGAGCGGCACGCATTTCGACCCGGCCGTGGTAGACGCGTTTCTCGCGCGCGAGGCGGAGTTCCGGACGGTCGCTGAGAGGTTGCGCGACTGATGGGCGCCGGGGTATCGCGGGGCGGATGGGTGTCGCGCGCGGTGCAGGCGTGGCGGACGTTGCTGGAGCGCGAGGACGCCCGGTGGCGCGCGGCGGCGGGGGCGACTGCCGTGTCGGACGAGAAGCCCGTGTGCGATTCCGCGCCGAAGACGCCGACGCTGGCTGATTTGGTGCAACAACGCGCGTCGGAAGTCCGGCACGACCGCGGCAGGTGACGCGCGTGACTGGCGCGGGGACGCTGGAGTAGTCTGGGCGCATGGCGACCGTGAAACGACAGAATGCGCCGGGGGCGAATCTCCAGCGCGACTACGTGTACTACAAACGCGCCCTCGACGGACGGCCGCTGCCCTGCGCGTTTATCGATGTCGGGATGCTCGATGCGAACATCCGCGATATCGCGGGACGCGTGTCGAACAGGAAGACCGTGCGCATCGCATCAAAGTCCGTGCGCTGCACGTGGGCGCTACGGCGGATCCTTGCGGCGGACCAGGTCTTCCAGGGGCTGATGGCGTTCCATCCGGCGGAGGCCGCGTGGCTGGCCGAATCGGGGTTCGACGATATCCTGATCGGATATCCGTTTTACCGTGACGTTGAGATCGAGGCGGTCTGCCGGCAGATCAAGTGCGGCAAGTCGATCGTCCTGATGGTCGATCATGCCGACCACGTCGTGCAGATCGCGGGAGTCGCGAAGCGCATGGGGGTCGTTGCGCCGGTCTGCCTCGACGTGGACATGTCGTCCGAGTTTCCGGGGATCTATTTCGGAGTGAAGCGGTCGGCGATTCGTACACCGCAGCAGGCGGAGGCGATCGTCGCCGCCGTGAAGGCGCATCCGAACGTCGAGCTGCGCGGACTGATGGGGTATGAAGCGCAGATCGCGGGATTGCAGGACCGCGCGCCGTCCGGCGGACTGCAAAACATGGTGATCCCGAAACTGAAGAAGCGGTCGATCACGGAGTTGCGCGCTCGGCGCCGCGCCGTCGTCGAATCGATCCGCGCGCAGGGGATTCCGTTGCCGCTCGTGAACGGCGGCGGCACGGGCAGCGTCGAGTCAACGTGTCAGGAAGACGTGGTCACCGAGGTGACCGTCGGATCGGGGTTCTTCGCGCCAACTCTGTTCGATCATTACGCCCAGTTCCGGCACCACCCGGCCGCGGCGTTTGCGATCGAGGTTGTACGGCGGCCGCAACCCGGCATGGTGACGTGTGCGGGCGGGGGATACGTCGCGTCGGGCCAGGCGGGAAAGAGCAAGCTGCCGCAGCCGTACCTGCCTGACGGCGCGAAACTGCTCGACCAGGAAGGCACAGGCGAAGTGCAGACGCCGATCGTGTACGACGGCCCGGAACGTCTCGATCTTGGGGACCCGGTCATCATGCGACACGCGAAGGCGGGCGAGATCTGCGAGCGGTTCAACACGATGCTGCTGATAGAGAACGGCGCGGTCACCGGCGAGACGCCCACCTACCGCGGCGAGGGTCAGTGTTTCGTCTGACAGACGGGTTTAGCGGCGGTCCAGCGTATCGGGCAGACGAAGTTCGATGGTGGCGGCTTGGGCTTGCGCGGCGTCGTGCGGGGCGGCAGGCTTGATGACGGCGGAGTACGCGGCCCATCCGAGCGCCGTGGCACCGATGACGAGGACCCACGCCTGGAACTCGGATGAGACGCGCGGAATGCCGGGGATCGGCAGGCGGCGGAGCAGGCGCATGACGAACGAGCCGCGTGAGCGGCTTGCGTGGACGCCACCGTTCTGCGCGAGGCGCAGCGCGCTGAGGTAGTACTCCGGTTCGAGGCCGAGCAGGCGGCAATACGAACGTATGAATCCGACGGCGTAACAAGCGGCGGGCAGGCGATCGATCGCTCCCCCTTCGAGCGAGTCGATCATTGAAACGGGGATGGCGCAGTCGGCCGAGACGGCCTCGGTGGACAGGTTCAGTTCGAGCCTACGTGCGCGCAGTTCATGCCCCGGGAAACTCACCGCAACCTCCTCCTGATGTACGGCACCGGCCGGGAGAAGTGCAACCGGAATGCCAGAAATAGACGAACTTTGTAAGTCACATTCCAACAAGGCTTTATCGCAATCGGCTCGATTCGATTTCGATCGATTTCGGGACGGTTTTTGTGCATCCTGCTGGCGCGTGTCCGGATTTGTACGCGGCGCAGTTCGCCGGATTCGCGGAGTGAAGCGTGCCCGATCCGGCTTTCGCGAATGCCGGGCCGGTGTTAGACTCGGGCGCAGTTGGATGCGGCGGACGACAGGAGATCAGAGGCGCCATGGGCGACGAGAGCGAGGGGATCTGGGGGATAGTCGGGACGATACGCGGGATCATCGAGATCCCGTTCAATCTCTTCCTCGACGCGACCGGGATCGCCGTACCGTCGTGGTCGTGGGTCGTCTGGGACGTCTTCGCCGTCGCGATCATCATTCTGATTTTGCGCTGGTTGCTTATTTTCGTGCTCGATTTGTTCCGGCGCGAGAAGTTGGCGGACAAGGCGGACATCGACGCGTTGATCGGCAAGCACGCGAGTTTCGAGCAGGCGATGCAGGATCCGACGGCACTGCGCGCGACGACGGCGCATTTGAAGCGGACGAAACAGTGGGGCCGGCTGGGCGAGGCATACGCGGCGATCAATCATCACAAGAAGGCGGCGCAGTATTTCAAGAAGGGCAAGGACCACGTCCGCGCGGCGGACATGATGGCGAAGGCGGAGAAATTACCCGAGGCCGCCAAGAGCCTGATGCGGGCGGGCGACTTCGAAAACGCCGGGCGGTTCTATTTCCGCGCGGAGAAGTACGCGAAGGCGGCGAAGGCGTACGCGAAGGCGGGCCTGCCGTCGAAGGCGGCGGGCGCGTGGGGCAAGGCCGGGAAACACGCCAAAGCCGTCGATATGTTCGCCGAGTATTTCCAGGCGCCGCGAGACGACAAGAAGGCGCAGATCGAGGCGGCGCACGCGTGTTTCGA
Organism: uncultured Nitrospirales bacterium; assembly: GCA_964449475.1. Lineage (GTDB taxonomy): Bacteria > Hydrogenedentota > Hydrogenedentia > Hydrogenedentales > VFKU01. The sequence continues at coordinate 1,954 of CAYUZD010000076.1, read as the reverse complement.
TCTGTTGGAGGACCCGAAGGCGAAGATCGATCCGGAGAAACGTCGCGGGCTGCTGGGGCCGGTGGCGCAGGCGTTCGAAGCGGAGCAGAGTTTTGACAAGGCGGGGCAACTCTATCGCGAGGCTGGACAGCTCGATCGGGCGGCCGAGGCATACGTGAAATCCGGCAAGCTGGAACTGGCGGTCGAGTGCTACAAACAGGCCAACAAACCGCGCGAGGCGGCGCGGATCGGCGGGCGGTTCTACGAGAAGTCCGGCAAGTGGCGCGAAGCGGGAATGGCGTACGCCGGCGGCGAGGAGTTCCTGCGGGCAGCGGAATGTTTCGCGAAGGCGGACGAGCCGGTGCGCGCAGCGGAATATTTCATGCGGAGCAAGGAGTACGCGCGGGCGGGGCTGATGTTCGCGAAGGCCCAGAGGCTCCAGGACGCGGTCGATGCGCTGCAGAAGGTGGCGGAGAACGATAAGCAGTTCGACGCATCGCGTGCGCTGTTGGGCCGGTGCTTCTACGAAATGCACGACTACGCCCACTGCGCGGCGACGCTGGAAAACCACCTGCTCGGAAAACGCGTCGAGAAAGCGAACATGGACTACTTCTACATGCTCGCGCTCGCGAAGGAGCAATTGGGCGCGCTGCAGGAGTCGCGAGACATCCTGTACAAGATCGGCGCGGTCGAGCGCGAGTACCGCGACCTCAACCAGCGCATATCGAGCATCGATTCGCGCATCTCCATGCTGGGCAGCCAGGGGCCGATTTCGCAGGGGCCGCCAATCAAGTCCGTGGGCGGCAACGGCGGGGACGTGGCCGTGATGAGCATGGTGCAGAACCAGCTCGGCGAGCGATACGAGATCGAGAAGGAAATCGGCCGCGGCGGGATGGGCGTGGTGTACCTGGCGCGGGACAAGCAGCTCGACCGCAAGGTGGCACTGAAATTCCTCGGCACGCTCGTGGACAACAACGAGGAGTACCGGCAACGGTTCGTGCGCGAAGCGAAGACGGCGGCGAAGATAAACCATCCGAATATCGTGGCGATTTACGACATCAGCGCCAGCCAAGGGAAGGCGTACATCGCGATGGAGTTTGTCGAAGGCATGAGCCTTCACAACTACATCGAGAAGAAAGGGAAACTTCCTGCGCGCGAGGCGATCAACTACATGGCGCAGGCGTGCGCGGCGCTGTATTCGCTGCATTCGTGCGGCATCGTGCACCGCGACATCAAGCCGGACAACATCATCATCGGCAAAGGCGGGCTCATCAAGTTGATGGACTTCGGCCTGGCCAAGGCCGACGACAATCGCATCACGAAGAGCAACATCATCATGGGCACACCGTGCTACATGTCGCCGGAACAGGTGCAGGGCAAGGAAGTGGACGGCCGCGCGGACATCTACGCGATGGGTCTGGTGCTGTACGAAATGATGAGTGGCAAATGCGTGTTCCGCGACGGCGACATCCTGACGCGGCAGATGACCGAGATGCCGCCGAAACTGAGCGAGCTGGTCGAGGGCGTGCCGCCGGCGCTCGACGAGTTTGCGCACAAGTGCATCGCGAAAAAACCCGAAGACCGGTTCGAGAACTGCAAGAAAGTGGTCGAGGCGATACGGGGGCTGGGGGTGAGCTGACCTCGGAGTTACGATCCGCCATCGATCGAGGCGGGTAAAGTCAGGCCTGGGCCGCTGAACGGGACCCCACGTGTACCGCCTCAAAACGACGGCAGCGAGTCTTCATGGCGGGCCCCCTCAAAGATTCTCAGGGGGTGGAAATATTCCGAATCTAGAGCATTTTAAATAAAGCTGTAGCCCTTCTGCCCTCGATTGTGCTATAAGAAGACATGGGGGCTCTGTCGATCGATTTGCGGGAACGGATCGTTTCGGCCTATGACCGGGGGGACGCTACGCGGCAACAGATCGCGGAGCGCTACAACGTGTCGTTGGGCATGGTCAAAAAGCTGTTGCAGC
>CAYUZD010000075.1:0-12692 GCA_964449475.1 uncultured Nitrospirales bacterium | reverse complement strand
CCGGGCCGCTCACCGAGTGGGTCGTCATGGGCAACCTCTCGCTCCACTTCCCCGGACAGAAACTCGAGTGGGACGCCAAGAACATGAAGGTCACCAACGTCCCCGAGGCGAACAAGTACGTCATGCGCGAATACCGCAAAGGCTGGACCCTCCCCGAAATCCCAACCTGATAACTCAGCGGCCACTCATGCGCGGTATGGACTCCGTTCCATACCGCGCGTTCGTTTTCGTAATTCGAACCAGTGTCATCCTGAGCAAAGCGAAGGATCTCGCGCACCGATCGCCTCGATCAAAAAAGCACAAAGGCCCTCCTGCACTCGGGTGCGGGAGGGCCCTCTGGGTTGGGCTGCTCGGGACGCTACAGGCCGAGCTCCTGTTTGGCAAAAATGTATTCCTGGCTCTCCGGGCTGAAGAACTCCATCATCCGCCGCAGCACGCCGCGGTGCAGTTCACTCTGGCCCGTGCGTTCGTAGCATGCCGCAAGGTTCGGATAGACGTTCTTGTTGCCCTCGTAGTTCGGATACTCCTGAAGCAGCGCCTCGTAGTACAGCGCCGCCTTGTCGTAGTCGCCGACGTTCGAGTAGTACAGATTCGCCAGCCGGTACAGGTTCGCCGGCGTTTCTTCATTGCCGCGATTGTATTTCAGTTCGTCCTCGTACTTCTCAATCGCCTGGGACACCTGCTTGTCCTTCGACGGCTGAGACCAGCGGCTGTCCACCGTGACTTCCGTCGCCGAGAGGTTGGTCGCCACCTCCGACTCGATCGCCATCGCGTCCGCGTCGCCGGACTTGTCCGGCGACATCGCCATCCAGACACCCGCGCCCGCGATCAACACCATCAGGCTGATCAGGTGCCAGTTACCTCGCACGATTCGTGAAACCATGTCTGCGTCCATTTCGGTCTTCTCCCCCTCTATCCAGTCACGCTTAAATCACGGCCAACTCACGCCACGACACAGGTAGCAGGAACAACACCGGATCCGATCCGATCATGCGCATGATCGACGTCCACTGGTTCGCCAGCTCCGGCACCTGATAAATCTTGGGAACGTTGGTTCCCATATCGAAGTAGTCGCCGACAATCGTTCCCATAATCGTCGATTGCTTGTCCACGATGACTCCGTCCTGCGCATAGAATCCGCCCATGATTTCGAGTTGCGAGCTTACGCCGATCGTCATGTCGTCCTGTGCCTGGATTCCAAACAGATTCGTGGCCGGGAAGTTTGTCGTCTTCAAGCTCGCGTCAATCTTGACGTCGCCGCCGCCCGCGCTGTTGGGGTCGTAAGCGAGCATCGTTCCCTTGCCCTTGTAATTGATGAGCTTATTCGAGGCGCCGTTGCCCGACGTGAGGTTGATGTTCCCCTGGACCGGGATTCGCCCATTGATGACCATCGTATCCGTCGCGTCGTTGAACCACACGTAGTAATGATCGGGATTCAACTGCGCCTCAGTCGGCATGCCGTTCGTGCCTACCGCCTGCCCCGTCACCAGCGTGTTCGTCGTTGCGTTCCAGTACACGTTGCCGCCGCTCGGTTTGATCGTGAGATTGCCAACGTACTCGTATTGAAGCCCCTTCGACGTGTCCGCATTCTTTTCAAGGTAATAGTCGAGGTGATCCTTGCCGCCATCATCGTCATACGTCGGGAACGGAACCGCATTGCCGAGATCGTAACCATTGTCCCAGCCGTTATCGCTATAGACGTGCGTCGGATCGCCGTTGCCGTCAATCGAGTTGCCCGTCCACCCGTCATTGACATACACGCCGTCCATCGTTTCCTTAAACGTATTGCCTGCGTCATTTGGCTGGCCGATTTCGCTGTTGCCCGACATGCCCACCAGACCGTTCTTCGCCCGAAGGTTCGCATTCAGGGTACTGACGTTTTGGCCGTTGAACGTCGTGGTCGGTAGCGCGGGGACCCGGCCCGCGAGGTCCGCGCTGAGGCCATCGTAGTTATTGTGGATCAAGCTCGTGCCGCTGAGATCCAGCGCAGCAATCGCAACGCCCCCAGCGCCGATATCGTCACCCAGCAGATGCACCGATCCATGGATCGCCACGTTGCCGTTAATCAGATTGCCTGCCTGGCCCGTGCCCGCGAAAATCGCGTTCTGCCAGATGTTCACGTTGATCCCCTGGACCACCTGCTCCGAGCCGCGCTGCACCGTGATGTTTCCAAACCGGTTGACGCGCGCGAACGCATACGACGAGAAATACCCAAGCAATTCCGCGCCACTGTCCACCGCGCCGTCGCCATTGTTGTCGACTCCGTCTGTCGCCCAGTCGATCGAGTACGCGAAGTATTCAATCTGCGGCGCCGTCGTCATCGTTTGCGGCGCGACCATTGCATCGCCCCACGTCGGTACGCCGTTAGCGAAATCAAACGCCGGATTTACGCCCACCATGCCATCGCCGCCGCTGTTCAGTTCGTTCTCGGCTTGGCCGAGTCCGGCTTCGAGGCCCTCGAACGTGTTCTGGAAGTCGACGTACTGATCGACATGCCGCGTGTTGTCGATCGCGCGGCTCGTCGCCCAGGTCGCCAGCAGGCCCATCATGATGAGGAACACCATGGCCACCAGGAGCGCCATACCCTCATCGTTTCGCTTACGATTCTTGTCGTGTCTCATTGCCCGTACCTCCCAACCCAACCCCGCATCAATTTCGCGGAGAAACTACCTCGTCCAAACGCACCACCATCATCGGCAGCGTCGGGTCCGCCCGGTGCCGCAGAATCAGCGTCACCTGAATCGCCCCACCGCCGATGTCCTGGAACAGCATGCCGCCGTTCGTCGCGTCGTACATGTCGCCCGTCACCACTGCCGGCGAGATGTGGTTCGCGATCACCTCGACCACCGCTCCGTTCTGATCCAGTCGCACCAATTGGGTCAGCGTCTGACCGTCATTGTTCGCGTCGTTCGTGTCCCGCGTAATCCAAAAAGGTTGCGACAGTTCGAGGTCCATCGCAGCGTCCAACGCGTTCCCGTTGCCGTCGATGTCTTCGACGCGCTGAAACTGGATGTTCGTGACGGCGTTCCCGCCCATCGCGACGAACGCGCCGCCATTGTTCGTCAGAAGCGTCGTGGCGTCGGACTGGCGCAGGTTGCGCACGATGGTGGACATCGCCTGGCGCGCCTCCGAATTCAGCATCACCAGCGAGTCCTGCGTACGCGCCGTCTTGAGCATGGCCCACGCCGCCCCATACAGCATCATCAGAATGACGCTCAACACGGTGATAGCCATCGACACTTCAATGAGCGTGAACCCGGCCCGGCCGCGCATTCTGTGGAGTTTCCCTTCCATAGATCCCCCTCAGTACGGAATCATCGATGAAGTCGAGTACTGCATCGTCGACGGCTGGCCATAGTAGTTCGTATCGGTCGGTGTAAGCACCAGCCGAATCTCGATCGGATTCGGGAGGTTGCTCACGTCAAGTACCGACGCGTCACCTACACCCAATTCGAACGTTGTAAATCCGCCCTGGCCGTCCGGAAGTACCGCAAATGCTGATGGCGTCGCTTCGCCAATGCCCGCCACCGTCACCGCGCCAGTCTCAACGTCGTCCACGGGCACGTCGTATGCCAGAATCTGCGCAATCGTGAGTCCGCGCATATCTTCGAACGTACTACGCGCGAAGTTGGTCGCCCGCGCGCGTTCATCGGCTACCTGGCTGTGCGTCGTCAGCGTCACGAGCCCGCCCATCAGCGCCACGGCACCGGCCATGAACACCGCCGTCGCAATGGCCAGCTCCACCATCGTCGTCCCCGCGTCGTTGCGGGTCATGTCCACACTGCGCATACTTCGCTACTCCCCGGAACGCCCGAACCTGGCGCGTTCCGTTTCGTCTCCCGCCCAACCCGGCGGACTACACCGCGACCGTCACCGATCGCTTCACCAAGGAGTTGTACCACGAAAACGGCTAGTGTCAATTTGTGTCAAGTGATTACATTTATGTACACGACTAACTAGCTGAAATTGAGGCACTTACGCAGAACTCTTGAACGAGCTGATAGGGCCAATTCGGAACGGCTCAGCAGTTCCGACTCGTCCATCAGATCTTCTGCAAACAGAAAACCGCCCCGAAGGCGCTGGCCTCCGGGGCGGATGAACGGATCCTCTGTTTCGCAGTTCAGACTTATACCGGTGCCGCCTCCGTGTCGAAGTCGTCATCTTCGACTTCGATCTCGTCCGCGAGCAGTTGGCCGCCCACGGTCAACAGGCCTTCCACTTCAACCTCCTGGCCGACAGCAAGGTCCGCGAACGTCAACAACACGGTCGGGTCTTCCCCTTCCTCGCCCCGCGCCTCGTCGTCCGAGTCGTCGTCAGTCTTGATGACGGTCTCGAGGTCCACGAGCACCTCCACCGGAGGAGCATCACCTTCGGTGTCGACTTCGATGATCATCGTTTCCTCGTTCTTGGAGACGATTTCGCCCTCAAGCGACGTCTCGGCCTCTTCAACCTCGACGTCGGCGCGAAGCTGCGGCGTCAGGACGTACTGCCCGCTGCTACCCGCGTCTACAAGGTGGATCGAACCGAAGTTCAGGACGATCAAGACTTGCTCGCCGTCCTCAAGTTCGAAATGATCCTTGATGAACAGACGGCCATTCGCCGTCAGATGTACATCGGTAATCTCCGTACCCGGGTCGGCCGCGAGCACCAGCCGCGCGTTCTCGATGTTGATGATGATCCGGCAGTATTCGCCCGCCGGGATCTCAACCATCGTCAGCACTTCGGACAGCTCGGTCAGATCGAGAATGTCGACATCGAACGATCCTTCATACACGGTGACGTGACCGCCGTTCTGATCGTCGCCGCAATCATCCCCGTCGTCGTCCCCATCCTCTTCTTCAACCCGGACAACACCCGTCATCGCCTCGCTGATGTCCGTGTCGGTGTTGCTAAAGTAGGGGTACTCGCCCGGACTCTCGAAAACAAGCTCGATCACGGTGCCCGCGACATCCGCGGATTCATCAAATTCCGATCCTGCGTCCAAGTCGCCGATCAACCCGCTCGTGATCGTATGTAGCGTGTTCGTCGTCCACACCCAGCGCACCGTGCCGCCTGCATCAACTTCCACGGTCGTCGGATCGAACGCGAAGTCTTCGACAAGCACGGTCTCGACGTCGTCAATGCCGCGCCCCGAAACTCCCTCGCCTTCTCCTTCGGTTTCCTCATCGTCCTGCTCGTCGTCGCAGCAGCGCTGTAGCGTGATCTCCGTCACCGTGACGACCAGGCTCTCGATATCCTCTACCGGCACCGGACCGTCCACCCCGCGAACCGAGACAAGCCCCGCGTCCCGCGCCCCCGACGTGTCCGCGGTCAGGACAAATGTCGCGCTCGCCGTACCCCCGGTGGAACCGCCGCCCCCTCCGCATCCCGCCAGGGCCAACACGCCCATAAGCAGGAGGAAGAGGCTCGAAACGTAACCCATTCTTGACGTCATTGATTGGCCCTCGCTAAATCGCGTCCCCTAAAACGCCGACGAGCGGGCACACTCCGCTACGCCGCATATCACGTAAACGGTACCATTAGCCCCCCATACGGTCAACTGTTATCTATTGACACCATCATTCAAAAACAGTGAAAGTATCGTAAAACTGGTGCGAACGGCCACCCAATCACTTCGAGGATTTCCTGATGTCAGACTTCACTGCTTTGACCTATTCCACCACGGGTCGCGTAGCCAGAATCGTTCTGAACCGCCCCGAACGGGGCAACGCCATTACGAACGAGATGCCCCGGGAATTGTCCACGTGTGTCGAGCACGCCAATCTCGATCCCAGTGTCCATGTCATCGCGCTGTCCGGAAACGGCACAGGCTTCTGCGGCGGCTACGATCTGGAACTGTACGCGCAGAAGGGATGGGAGGCAGGCCGGGGGGATCCGAGCGTCGAGTCGCCTCTCTCGCCAGGCGTCCAGGCAGGCAACCACGACCCTCGCAATCCCTGGGATCCGATGCTCGACTACGCCTTCATGGGCCGAAACGTCCGCCACTTTATGAGTCTGTTCCACAGTGATAAGCCCGTCGTCTGCAAAGTGCACGGGTACTGTGTGGCCGGCGGAACCGATCTCGCTCTCTGTTCCGACCTGCTCGTAATCGAGGACAACGCAAAAATCGGCTATCCGCCCGCGCGGGTCTGGGGTTCACCCACAACGTCGATGTGGATCTACCGGCTAGGTCCCGAGAAGGCCAAGCGGCTTTTGTTGACGGGCGACTGCCTCTCGGGCAAGGAGGCTGTGGAGTGGGGGTTGGCCATCGAGTGTGCGCCGGCGGCTCAACTCGATGATCGGTTCGAAATCCTGCTCGAACGTATCGCGCGGCAACCGATCAACCAGCTCATGATGATGAAGCTATTGGTCAATCAAACGCTCATGAATGCCGGGTTGCAGACGACGCAACTCATTGGGACCGTCTTCGACGGGATCACGCGTCACACGAAGGAAGGCTATGCGTTCCAACGGCTCGCTGCCGAGCAGGGCTTCCGCGAGGCCGTGCGCCGGCGCGACGGACCCATGGGCGATCTCGGGCTGAGCACATACAAGGACGCGCCGAAGCCGGAGTAACTCTCACATCACGTACGCAAGTTCGATTTCGCCTCGCACGCCGGATGAAGGTTCGTCGAAGCGCGCTATCTTCGGCGCGCCGCCGTTCATCTCAATCAGGCCTTCCACCGATTTGCGGCCGATCACGGAGTACGCCCGGCCTTCGATCCAGACGATCGCGCCGTGCGACGAGTTCGTCGTCTCAGCCGCATCTCGCGCGGCGCCTTCAGCGATCGGACCCAGCGCGAGAATGATCTGTCCGGACAGGCGCGAATTCAGAATCGTTTCCAATCCGCCGACGCGCGCGGGGACGTCGCATCCCGCGATGTCGATCGGCTCCGACCAATAGGCCATACGGTTCCGGTACGCGATGCCGACGCGCAACTCGACTGGTGCCTCGGCGTTGCGCGTTGAAGAGGCGTCAAGCGATTTCACGTTCACCAGGATCTGGTTCCCGCCGGAATAGGCGGGACCGGCTGCGAGCGCGACGCGCGACTCCCGATTCTTGCGATCCATCGAATCGAGCGATTTCTTCGCTCCAAGCACCATTGCCGCACAAAGCGCTACCGTCAGCAGGCCAATGCCGCTGCAGCGAATCGCGTGACGGAGTCGCACAGGCGAAGCCTGGAGAATCATGCGAAATCACCCCTATTTCTTGCCTATCTAACGAGATTCTAACATAAACCAAACCGGAGGTTTTTGACGTGCTGAATATGAACCGATCAGGTATTCAGTAGTAAATCAGAGCGTCGGTCCGCTCCCGATACAGCAGCCGTTGGATGGCTGAGTCAGAAGGACTCGTCCGGGCGGAGATACCGCCATTCGCCGTATGGCAGCCGCCCGAGTCGGACCCGGCCGATCCGCACCCGTTGCAAAGACACCACCTCGATCCCCACGAGCGAGCACATCCGGCGAATCTGCCGCTTTCGACCTTCGCGCAAAATGAACCGCAATACACCGTCGCGTTCCATTGTCACAGTCGCCGGCCGTAGCTTTCGACCGTCAAGCTCGAGACCGTGATTCAGTAGCGCGAGCGCCTCGCGGGTCAGCGTTCCTCGCACTCGGACGACGTACTCCTTGTCGATCTTCGTGTCATTGCCGATCAGTTGCCGTGCGATCGTCCCGTTCTGCGTGAGCACAAGCAGACCCGTCGAGTCGATGTCCAGGCGGCCCGCCGGCGCAAGTCCGTCGTGGTGCTTTGGCGAGAACACGATGCCGCTGCGGTCCCTGTCGTAATGTGTGTCCGGACCGATCAGGGCGACCGCCGGAGTGTAGCCTTTCTCCGCCTGTCCCGAAACGTAGCCGAGCGGTTTGTGCAGCAGGATCGTTACGCGCCCGATGATCTCGCTCTGGGCCCGCCGGTCGAGGGTCACCCGTTGCGACGGCAACACTTTTTCGCCCAGTGTGGCGACGCGGTCACCGTCGATTCGCACCCATCCGCGCGCGATGAACTCGTCCGCCTCGCGCCGAGAGCACACGCCGCGCTCCGCGAGCAGTTTACTCACACGGACCGGTTGTGTTTTCGACTCAGACTTTGAGGTTCCGCGCATTGAAGTGACCTTCCCGGACGCCCGATGAAAGCACAAGGGGTCGGTAGACCGCCAGCCTCTGGGATTCGGATCGCCGCCTCTCAAAATGAACGCCCCGGAGAGCAAGCTCCCCGGGGCGAAGATTCCTCTGCGCCCGATCGACCTAGACCGTCGTATCGAAGCTATCGTCCGCGACGACCACGGCCGTCGCCTCGGTCGGCAGACCCGTCAGGGACGATCCTTCGATAGAAACGACCTGTCCCACCGCCAGTTCGCCGAACGCGAGCGCAACCGTCGTGCCCAGATCGGCTGCATCGTCCGAGTCGTCGTCCGTCGTGATGGGGACGGCGCCGCCGATGAACACGTCGAAAGTCTCGCCGCCCGAATCGACCTGGATGATGCTGGTGCCCCCATCCACCGAGGTGATCGTGCCATCGAACGCCACCAGATTCGTGACGATATCTTCGTCCGCGACGGCCACGACATTGGCGTTAATCGGTCCCGCGACGGTCAACAGCCCGTCAATCGACACGCTCTGGCCGACCGCGAGGTCTTCGAATACCAGCGCGATCTGCGCGCCTGTATCTGCCGCGTCGTCGGCATCGTCATCGGACGAAATCACAGTTCCGTCGCCGATCGCCACATCGAGCGTCTCCGTAGCCGTCTGCACTTGAATGACGCGCGCCGTCTCGTCGATGGCCACGATTTCGCCTTCGAGAGAAACAGCGGCGTCGACGATTTCAATCTCGACCTTGAGTTGCGGCGTCAGCACGTACTTGCCGCTATTGCCCGCCTTCACAAGGTGCATGCCGCCGAAATCGACAAGTATCAGGACTTCCTTGCCCTCCTCGATCGTGAAGCGCTCCTTTACAAACAACCGGCCGTTCGCCGTCAAGTGGACGTTCGTGATTACGGTCTCAGGGTCGGACGTCAACACCAGCCGAGGGTTCTCAATATGCAATCGAATCCCGCAGTAGTCGCCCGCCGGTACCTCTGCGGACGTCAGCGCTTCGGACAAAGCGACCGGATCCACGAGATCCACGTCGGCCGCGCCTGAGAAGACAACGATACGTTCGCCGTCGCCATCGTTCTTGGAACGGGAAACGATTGCGAAGTCTTCGTCGTCCGGTTCGACGTTCACCACCCCCGACATGCCCTCGATAATGTCTTCATCGAGGTTGCTGAAGTATGGAAACGGGCCTTCGTCCACAAACGTGAGCTCGACGACGGATCCCGTTCCGCTCGCGGACTCGTCAAATAATGAACCGGCGTCGCCGTCGCCCGGCTCGCCGCTCGTGACCGTATGCTCGGTATCGGTCTCCCAGATCCAGCGAACCGTGTCGCCCTGCTCAATCGTGATGGAGGCGGGATCGAATTCGAAGTCCCGGACGGAAACGACGTGGTCGTCGCCATCGTCGTCATCGCACCGTTGCAACTCGATCCGCGTTACCGTCACCGTCAGGCTCGCTATCTCGGAAATGTCTACCGGTCCTCCGCCGGGCCCGCCCACACTCACCGGAGCGACACCCGCCGTAGCCGCCGCGGTCCGCTGGCTGAGCGCACTATTCGCGAACTGAATCGTTGCGGTGGTTGCCCCCTCCGAAGGACCCCCGTTGAACGACCCACTCCCTCCGCCACTGCATCCACCCAAAACGCTCGCGGCAGTCAGCGCCAAAGTGGAAAGCAGGATGTAACGTGTATGCGACTTCATTGCGGCCCTCCAAGACGTCCCCAGAGTCACTCCACGCACCCGTAATCAGTACGCCCCATTGAGGCACCAATCTAACATGATCTGGGTGATCGCGGTAAATAAAACGTTACATCTTGAGTTGACGGACGGATCGAGCTTTACAGATTTGCCAGTATCCGCATAGGAAACTCGCGAAGGGTGGGGGTGCCAAACCCGACCGAAGGTAGCTTAGTTCTGGCTTCCCGGTCGACGGTTTGTGGCTGCGTTCGAGTTCGGCCCGAACCGTATTGGTAGTTCATCCGCCTTCGGATGGACTGATCTGACCGTTTCGCCCGCTGGTTCGTCCGCGAGCCCGCGCAGCATGGTGAACCAGAAGATCACGGGTATTACTCCGGCGGCCACGCCCACCGGCGCAGCTCGTAGTATTTCTGCCGTGGCGTCGCGCGCAGCGGGTGTATTCCACACTTCAGACAGACGACCGTGTGCAGGCCAATGCCGAGGCCCAGCATCAGCCCCGGCACGAGAAGGCACCACGCGCCCACGTAGAAGTACAAGCCGATCGTCAGCCCGTGCATCACCGTCCATTTGGCCAGTAGCGACAACGGCGATACCTCCGTCGCAAACCGATGGAAGAACGTCGGCCCAATGGTCTGAACGGCCAACAGAATCGCCAGTAAGGCTGGAAGGCTCATTCCACGATCCTCGTGCCCCATGAAATAGGAGGCAATGTAGTTAATCTAAGGTAATTTTATTCAAGACAGCTAATAATGTCAAGCGGCAAATGAAATACCCCGGCTGGGCAAGCCCGGCCGGGGCGGATGCCGCGGTGTTTCGTGCGATCAATCGACCAGTTCGAACACTCCCGCCGCGCCCTGGCCGCCGCCGATGCACATCGTCACGACGCCGTACTTCTCGCCGCGCCGCCGCATCTCGTTGATAATCTGCGTGCTCAATTTCGCGCCCGTTGCTCCCATCGGATGGCCCAGCGCGATCGCGCCGCCGTTGACGTTGACCTTCGCAGGATCGATCTTCAGTTCGCGCATCACGTACAGCGCCACCGATGCGAACGCTTCGTTGATCTCGAACAGCCCTACATCGCTCAACTTGATGCCCGCCATCTCGACCGCCTTCGGAATCGCCACCAACTGCGCTGGCCCGAGGTACTTCGGGCTGTCCGCCGCGACGTTGTAGCTCAGAAACCGCGCGAGCGGTCTGACGCCATTGTCCTTGATCGCCTTCCCGCTCATCAGCACGACCGCGGCCGCGCCGTCGCTGGTCTGCGAGCTGTTGCCCGCGGTGTGCAATCCAAGTTTCGGACTCGCCGCGAACGCCGGCTTGAGCCCTGTCAAACCGTCCAGGCTCGTGTCGCGCCGAGGCCCCTCATCGGTATCGAACACGAGCCGGTCACTACCCTCCGGCAGTTCGAGCGCAACGATTTCGTCCTTGAACCGTCCCGTCTCGATTGCCGCGACCGCCTTCTGATTACTGCCGAGCGCAAACTCGTCCAGTTCCTGACGCGAAATGTTGAAGTCCCGCGCGACGTTGTCGCCCGCGTTCCCCATCGCGATGTAGACGTCCGGCCGCGTCTTCGCGAGCTTGGGGTTCGGCGAAACATTCGCACCCGGCATGCCCACCATGCTCATCGATTCCGTGCCGCCGCCAATGCCGATGTCGAGCAGCCCCGCCTCGATCTTCGCGCCGATGATCGCCATCGCCTCCAGGCCCGACGAACAGAACCGGTTAATCGTCGCCGCGCTCACGGTGTCCGGCATGCCCGCGTCGATCGACGCCACCCGCGCGACGTTCATGCCCTGCTCCTGCTCGGGAATCGCGCACCCGAGCGTGACGTCCTGCACCTGGTCCGCCGTGATCCCCGCGCGATTCACAACCTCCTTTAATACGACCGCTGCCATATCGTCCGGCCGCGTCTCCCGCAAGGTCCCCCGCGGCGCTTTCCCAACCGCCGTCCGCACCGCCGCCGCAACGTACACATTTTTCATGGACATCTCTGCGTCTCCTGTTCGATTAGTTGCGCAACGGCTTGCCCGTCATCAACATCGCCTGTATCCGCGCCTGGCTCTTTTCCGTCCCCACCAAACTCACAAACGCCTCGCGCTCGAGATCCAGGACGTCCTGCTCCGTCATCTTCGTCCCCGGCCTCCGATCGCCGCCGGTGAGGATGTTCGCGACTTTCTCCGCAATCAGCGCGTCGTGCTCGCTCGCGAACCCGCCCAACTGGAACCCGTACAGCGCAATCCGGAACTTCGCGCGCGCCGGTTCGCCCAGCGCCGTCAACGTCGCCGGGAGCGGCGGCTTGTAGCCCATCTTGATCAGGCCAAGACACACGTCCTTCGCGCGCTTGATCTGCTGATCGAAGCTCGGACACACGATGTCGTTCTCGTCGAGATGTCCGTTCTGGATCATCTCCGCGCCACTCGTGCTCACCTTCGCGAGCGCAATGTTCTCGAACGCGCGCTGCACCAACGGGAACAGTTCGACGTCGCCCACGTTCTCGGGCACGTACTTGTGCGCGCGACGTAACAACTCCTTGCAACCGCCGCCCGCCGGTACCAGCCCAACGCCGACCTCCACCAGCCCGCCGTACGTCTCTCCGGCGATCACCGCGCGCGCGCCGACCTGCGAAATCTCGCAACCGCCGCCAAGCGTGTAGTGGTGCGGCGCGGTCACCACCGGCCGTCGGCAGAATCGCACGCCCATCAACACCTGCTGCAACTCATGCACCGCCTTGTTGATGTTGTCCCAGTTCTGTTGCATCGCCTCGCCGAGAATCAGGAACACGTTCGCCCCGGCGCAGAAATGTTCCGCCTGGTTGCCGATGACACCGCCTTCGAATTTGCCCTCGTTCAGCAGCCGCGTCATCTCCTGGATCATCTCGCCCATGCCGGCGTCGATGCTGTTCATCTTCGTGTGGAACTCGC
>CAYUZD010000074.1:0-12784 GCA_964449475.1 uncultured Nitrospirales bacterium | reverse complement strand
GTCATGCTGCGCGCGGGCCCGCGGTCAGTCCGCGGCCTCGTTCCAGACGGCCTCTTTCTCGGCCTCGCGCTTGGATTCGAGCCGGGCGAGCTCGGCGGCGCGATCCTGCTGGACGGCGGCCTGCTGCGCGGGCGACGCGGCAGCCGCGCGCCGGTCGAAGTCCATCCTGGCCTCGGCGGCCTTTGCGTTGTAGCGCGACTCAATGTCGGCGATTCGCTTCCTTTGGTCGGCGGTCAGCTTGCGATCGGGCCCGGACGCGGCCCGCATTTTTTCCATCGCGATTTCGTATGCGCTCTTCATGGGATGCTCCTAGACGCGAAATTCGTCTTCCAGAACCGCCGCGATCAGCCGCTCGATGCTGACGGGGAAGTATTCGGGGTTGGGCGAGATGAGGACGCTCGTCGTGATGTCCTCCATGCGATCGAGGCGGTCGAGCGTCTCGGAGAGCGCGCGATCCAGCGGCGTCGCCGAGTGCATGACATGGAGAAACTCCGACTTGCACTCGACCGGCCGGCCCTTGAACCCGAGAAATCCGAAGAGGCGGCCGGCGATCGCGTTCGACGTGTGTTCCTCGCCGAAGATTTCCTCGTAGCTCGGTTCGAGGTGCGGCGGTCGCAGGACGAGCCGCGGCGAGACATGTACCGTGCCGCGGACTTCGGTCGTCTGCCGACTGGCCTGGATGGCCTCGCCGAGGCAGACATAGGGCAGCTCGTGGTAGCCCCGGACGATGCCGTAGCGCGGCTGGCGCACGACGACGGTGCGATCGAAGAGCGCCTTCATTTCGTGTTGGTTGAGATCCATGCGGCTCCGGGGACGTTTGCCCCACCCATTCTATGGAGGGGACTGGGTTCAGGGCAACGCGGATTCCGGATCGACGGCTTTGTCCAAGTGATCGAGATAAAGCGCGCGCACGACGACCTTCGACCGCGGGATGTTGAGCTGATACGACGCGCGCAGCCGCGTGCCCGGCTCGACCGAGGCCCAATCCGCCTCGGGCGTCTCGACGATGTCGTCAAGTTCCTGCGGCCCGAGGGCCGTCGCGCGATCGGGATACTCATCGGGCAGCAGCGCAGCTTCGTCCGGGGTCGCGGCGGGCACCTCGACGCGAATGCGGAGCCGGTATCGGGGCGATTCGTCCGTGGCGGGCAGCTTCTCGACGACCACGGCGGTCCCCGGCCGTTCGGGCAGCCAGCGGTTGATGCGGTTGGTGGAGAGGAAATGGACCACGATGCTGGCGCCGGCGAGGACGATGAGCGCGACGTAGATGAACAGAAGCCGGCGGCGCGCCGGGGGTCCCGACTGGCCCGGACGGATTTCGTACCGGTTCGCGGGCGCGTGGTGAGCGCCGGAGATAGAGTCGCGCGTAAACTTGACGGGCATGCGTGCGGGATCCGAAGTTGTACGGCGTTAGTGTAGTGCACACGGGGCGCCCGGCGATAGCGCCGCGCCGTAAATTGCATCCCGTGAGGCGGCTGTAGGATGATCCCGGCCTCCCCACACTTCCTGACTACCCAACGAGCGTCCTGAGCATGAATATTTTCATCGCGGGCGGCGGCCAGGTCGGATTCCACCTGGCGCGGCTGTTGAGCGCGGAACAGCACAACGTCACCGTAATCGAATCGAACCCGAACCAGGTCGAGCACATCGACTATTCGCTCGACGTCTCGACGATCGCGGGCCGGGCGGAGAATGTGATCACGCTCAAGTCCAGCGACGCGGGCTCGGCGGACCTGTTCATCGCGGCGACCGGGGACGACGAGGTGAACCTGATCTCGGCGACGACGGCGAAGGGCCTCGGCGCGAAGCAGGTGGTCGCGCGGGTGCACGACCCGATCTACACGGAGTCCGACATCCTGTACGAGACGATCATGGGGATCGATTACATCGTCAGCACGCAGGCGCTGACGGCGCACGAGATCGTGAACTACATCGAGCATCCGGGCATGGTGGCGATGGAATCGTTCGGCGGCGGGCTCGTGCAGATGATGCAGATGCGCGTGTCCGTGTCGCCATTGCAACCGGGCCAGTCGCTGAAGGACCTGAAGCTGCCGGGCAGCGTGCTGCTCGGCCTGATCCGGCGCAACGGCGGGTTTGAAATCCCGCACGGCGGCTCGACGATCCTCGCGGACGACGAGGTGACGCTGATCGGGCGGAAGGACGGCATCGCGGAGACGGTGCGGCTGTTCCGCGGCGTGAAGATCGAGAATGAGAAGATCGTCATCATGGGCGGCAGCCGGACGGGGTTGCATCTCGCCGAAGTGCTCGAAAACCGCGGCAAGCGGGTGAAACTGTTCGACTGGAACATGGCGCGCTGCACGGAACTGGCGGCGGTATTGAAGAAAACGAAGGTCGTTTGCCGCGATGCGACCTCGCGGCTCGCACTGGAACAGGAGCACGTGAACAACGCGGACATCGTCGTCTCGGTGACGCACGACGACGAGCGCAACATCCTGGCGAGCGTGCTGGCGAAGGAAGTCGGTGCGCGGCAGACGCTGGCGGTGGTGCACCAGCCGGACTTCGCGTCGCTGGTGACGAATCTGGGGATCGACCACGCGGTGACGCCGCGGGCGTGTCTCGCGAACCGGATCATGCGGCTCGTGACCAGCCAGCAGTCGCGCGCGCTGGCGATCCTGGCGGACGGCCAGGCGGAGGTCATCGAGTTCAAGGTCGGCGAGACGAGCGCGCTCGACGGCATGCCGCTCAGCGATCTGGCGTTTCCCAGCGGCGCGCTCATCGCGTCGATCGTCCGGAAGGACAACGTGATCATCCCGCACGGGGACGACGCGCTGCGCACGGGGGACACGATCATCGCGATCACGCTCGCGGAGAGCCGCGACGCGCTCTCCAAGCTCTTCGAGCCATGAATTTCCGGCTCATCTTCAAATTCCTGGGGTACCTGTGTTTCGGGGTGGGCGCGTCGATGGCGCCCTCCATCGCCTGGGCGGTGTACTACGGGGAGTGGCGCGTACTGGGCGCGTTCGCGATGGCCCTCGTCGCGGCGGGCGCGGCGGGCGGCGCACTGACGGTCGCCGGGCGGGGCGCCGCGGACCGCCTTTGGCAGCGCGAGGCGCTCGCGATGGTGTCGCTGTCGTGGTTCGTCGCGTCGATCATCGGCGGGCTGCCGTTCCTGTTCAGCGGGACGTTGGGACCGCTCGACAGTTTCTTCGAGACCGTGTCCGGGTTCACGACCACTGGCGCGACCGTCATCACGGACATCGAAGCCACGCCCAAGTCGCTGCTGTTCTGGCGATCGTTCACGCAGTGGATCGGCGGCGGCGGCATCATCATGTTGTTCGTCGCGGTGTTGCCTTACCTCGGCGCCGGCGGCAAGCAGCTCTTCAAGTCGGAAACGACCGGGATCGAGCGGCGGAGCTTCACGCCGCGGATCAAGGACACGGCGTCCGCATTGTACAAGTTGTACGGCGGCCTGACGGTCGGCGGCGTCCTGATGCTGATGTCATCGGGGATGAGTTTCTTCGACGCGTCGTGCCACGCGATGTCGGCGATTTCGACGGGGGGATTTTCACCGAAGCAAGCGAGCGTCGGCGCGTACGGTAGTCTGTCCATGGAGCTGACGTTGATTGCCGGGATGGTCATCGGTTCGGTGAACTTCGCGCTGATGATCCAGGTGATCCGGCGGGACTGGTTTGCCATCGTCCGGGACCAGGAGTGGCGCGTTTATGTGCTCATCGTGACGGCCGCGATCGGACTAATTGCGACGGACCTCGTGTGGAACATGCCGCGGAGCATCGGCGCGGACGGATCGGCTACGGGATACACGATTTCCGGCGCGCTGCGCGCGAGTACGTTCAGCGTCGTCTCGATCATCACGACGACGGGCTTCGTGACCGACGATTTCGACGTGTGGCCGTCGTTCGCGCGGACGGCGCTTTTCGCGCTGATGTTCACGGGTGCGTGCGCGGGATCCACGGCGGGCGGCATCAAGATCATCCGGCTGGTCGTGCTCGCGAAGATGACGTACTGGCGCGTCGAGGGGACGTTCCGCCCGAAGACGATTCGCTCGGTCCGCATCGGCGACACGGTGATCAGCGACGAGGCGCAGCGGACCGTCGCGGCGTTTTTCTTCCTCTACGTGTGCTGGTTCGCGTTCGGATCGCTGTTCATGAGCGCGCTGGGCCTGCCGTTCGATGCGGCGCTGAGTTCCGTCGCGTCGTCCCTGGGCAATGTGGGCCCCGGGCTCGGGATGGTGGGCGCGATTCGCGACTACTCGCTCGTGCCGGAACTCGGCAAGGCGTTCCTCGCGCTCTGCATGGTGCTCGGACGCCTGGAGATGTTCAGCCTGTGCGTGCTGTTTGTCCCGTCGTTCTGGAAGCACCGCTGATTGCGGTCAAGCGACAGCCTCACGGTCGCGCTCGAATCCGACCCTCCCACGCCCGGAACGCGAAACGACTCTAGCCGGCGGAGTGTTTCTTGCCAAGTCCGTGCGTGGCGGCGTAGTCGCCGAGCTTCTGCCGGAGCAGTTTGCGGCCGCGGTACAGGCGCGACATGACGGTTCCCAGCGGGCAACCCATCGCGTCCGCGATTTCCTTGTACGACTTGTCCTCGATATCGGCCATGATGACGGCCATCTTGAAGTCGTCGGGCAATTCCTCGATCGCCGCGCGGACCTTGTCGTCCAGCAATTCGATGACGTCCTCATAGCGCCGGCCGGTGGTTGCGAGCGGCACTTCAGGATCGGGTGATGCCTCCGGAGCGGGTTCCGCGCCGGTCAATTCGACGACGTTGGGCCGGCGCGCGCGGCGCCGGTAGTCGTTGATGAACGTGTTGCGGAGAATGGTCAACAGCCACGCCTTGATGTAGCTGCCCTTCTGGAACTTGTCGTGGAATCGGAGCGCCTTGACGATGGTGTTCTGGGTGAGATCCTGGGCATCGACCGTATTGCGCGTGAGCTTGAGCGCGACCGCGTAGAGCATGTCGAGATGCTCGAGTACGAGACGGTCGAACTCCGGCGACCGCCCGGAATCAGGGGTCACCGCGACGGGACCGACGTGCCTATGGGTCGCAGCGGCGATCATGTGACGCCGTCCTTCCTCCCCGGCCAACTCACCGGTATTGGGAATAGTGGCACTAACCAAAACGCGCTGTCAATATGGACGATACTTAGTCATTAATTATTCAATGAGTTGTACTTCGGAAACGACCTCATACCTTATATTCCCAATGCGCACTTTCCCGTGTCAGCCCTCCCGCAAGGTGAATACCCGCTTGGAACACATCCGCGCGATATACTGTGCAAATGCATGGATCCCAAGGAGATAGGGACGGAACCGCCACCGATGGGGTCAAGCGGTTCGCGCTCCAACTGGGGTTTGACGCATGTGGGATTGCTTCGGCTGGGGAATCGATCGACCCGGAGGGCACGCTGGCCAGCTGGCTCAAATCCGGTTTCCATGGGGAAATGGGCTGGATGGCCCGGACGGCGGCGATCCGCACCGACGTTCGGCGCAAGCTTCCGGGCGCGGCATCGGTGGTGGTGGTCGCGCGGAATTACTACTCGGACCGGCCGCCCATCGCGCCGGGTTCGGGCCGGGTGGCGCGCTATGCGTGGGGCCGGGACTATCACCGGGTGCTGCGGCGGCCGCTGATCGAGCTCGCGCGGTACCTCGACCGCCTCGAACCCGGCGCGCGGAGTTACGCGCGCATCGACGCTGGGCCAGTACTCGAGCGGGCGTGGGCGGCGCGCGCGGGCGTGGCGTCGATCGGGAAGAACAGCCTCGGCATTCGACGCGATCTGGGTTCATGGTTCTTCCTGGCGACGGTACTGACGACGGTCGAACTGACACCCGACGAACCGGCCGCGGATCTGTGCGGGACGTGCACGCTGTGCATCGACGCGTGCCCGACGGCGGCGATCGTGCGACCGTACGTCGTGGACGCGCGGCGCTGCATCTCGTACCAGACGATCGAGAACCGCGGCGACGTGCCCGAGGACTTACACGCGGGGCACGGCGACTGGGTGTTCGGGTGCGACGTGTGCCAGGAGGTGTGCCCCTGGAACCGGTTCGCGCGAGAGACGACGGCGGCGGCGTTCCATCCGCGCGAGGGACGCGCGAACCCGGACCTGAATGAATTGACGTCGATGGACGCGGCGAAGTTCAACCAACGGTTCGCCGGATCGGCGATTCGCCGCGCGCAACTCTCCGGCATGAAGCGCAACGCGCGGATCGCGAAGCGCAACGTGGAGCGGTCGAGGACGGGAACGAATCAGGCCGCGGTATCGACCGAGCCGGATTGCTGATCGTAGAGTCCGTTGAGGATGGCGAGAAACTTCTCGTACGCGCGGCCGTTACCGGACGGCGAGGACAACGGCGGTAGCACCTCGGCGGCGTCGAACTGCGACTGGAGTCCGTCAACGGCCGCTTGAAGCGCCTCACGAAGCTTTTCGACGAGCTGGCCCAGCGCCAACGCGCCATCCACCGTCGGCGCCTCGGTCGACTCGACCGCCGGCTCCTCCCCTCCCACCGGCTCGGGCACGTCCGCCGGGACCAGCGCTTCGACCGCCGCGAGGAACTCGTCGATGGCGGCGGACAGGGAATCGAGCAGGCTCTGGGCGGCGGCATTGGGCGTGCCCGCGAACGAATCGAAGATGTTCTGCAGGCTTGCGGCGAACGCATCGCGGGCGACCTCGAGTTGTTGAACGGTCTCGGGATCGACTTCGTTTCCGGCGAGAAACTCCTCGATCACGGCATCCGCGGCCTCGATAATCGGCGCGGGGCCGGCACCAGCGGCGCGGGCGTTGGCATTGGACTGGAGCGCGGCAATCTCTTCCGCGAAATTGATCCGGAGGCGGACATCGGCCACGCCCTTGAAGTGACCTTCCTGCAGGAGCCGGATGACTCCGCGCGCGCGCTCCGGCGGATCGACCGGGGCCGCCTGCGGGACCGGCGGAGCGGAATCCTTGCTCTCGGCGCGCACCTTCGGCGGTGGAACATTCGCATTGCCGTTTGCGGCGGGGTTCACCTGCATCGCGGTCCAACCTCCCCTTCCATGGAAGATCGTCACCGTTATCGGCAGAAGTTGACCGGAACTTTAGTGGCGGCCCGGGAATTTGTCCGATCTGGAACCGTTGACTTGAAAAAGAGCGGAGTGCTACGGTTGGAACAGTTTCGTTTCAGAAACGCCCAATCCCTCTCAGGAGTACAGAAACCGCCATGAATGTGACCGTTTCCGGCCGGCATATGGATGTGACCGAGGCCCTGCGCAATCATGTGGAATCAGGACTGGAACGCGTCCGGCGGCATTTTGACCGCGTGATCGACGTGGACGTGATCCTGAGCGTCGAGAAGAAGAAGCACCGCCAGATGGCGGAGATCAACCTCCGCGCGAACGGACTGCGCGTCAACGCCAAGGAATCGTCCGGCGACCTCTACGTGTCGATCGACTCGGCCATCAACAAGATCGAGCGGCAAGTGACCAAGCACCGCGAGCGGATCCATCGCCACCAGCCGAGGACCAGCCGCGAAGAACGCGAATTCCACCACAACGTGCTGGAGATCCCGGCTCCCGGCGTCGAGACGGCCCACGCGGAGCCGGCTAGGCACCGGGTGATCCACCGCGAGAAGTTGCCGCTGCAGGCCATGACGGTCGAGGAGGCCGCGTTTCAACTCGAATTGCTCGAGGATTCCTTCCTCGTGTTCACCAACGTGGACACGCACCAGGTAAACGTGGTCTACAAGCGGGACGACGGCACGCACGGTCTGATTGAGCCGCAGTTCTGATTCGGGCCCAACGTTTTCTTACGTTCAGCACGTCTAAGCTGAACCCCGCTTAGACGTGGCACCCAAGCGTGACGTGTTAGAATGCGATGGTGCCGCGGCTCGGGGAATGGCGCGGCGATTCGGCGGTCACGGATGGACACGAGCAAACTGCTGGTCAGGCGGATCACGAGCATGCCGGTGGCGCGGCTGCTCGACCATTTCCGTGAAGTGTTGACCGTCATCGCGGGTCACCAGGGTATCGGGCGGCAGGTGTACATCGGCGACCTGAACCGGCCTGGGCTCGCGCTGACGGGGTACCTGGACTACTTCGCGAGCGATCGCGTGCAGATTCTCGGCAACACCGAGATTCACTACATGGAGCGGCTGCCGGTGTCCGCGCTCGAGGCGCGGCTCGAAAACATGTTCTCGTTCGAGATTCCTGCATTCCTGTTGTCGCGCAATCTTCGCCCGGTCAACTTGTTCCTGGACATGTGCAACAGCCGGGGCATCCCGGTGATCGCCTCTCCCCTGTCGACGGACGAACTCATCAGCCGCGTGATCGTGTATCTGGCGGACGAGTTCGCGCCGGAGACCGAGGCGCACGGGACGGCGGTGGACTGTTACGGCGTCGGGATGCTGATGGTGGGCAAGGCGGGCATCGGCAAGAGCGAAATCGCGCTGGAACTGGTTGAACGCGGGCACTTGCTGGTCGCGGATGACCTCGTGACGATCCGGCGGACACAGGACGAGGCGCTGGTGGCGAGCTCAAACGCGCAGCTCGAGCACTGCATGGAGATCCGCGGGATCGGCATCGTGGACGTGAAGAGCGTGTTCGGCGTGGGCCGGGTGACGAACCGGAAGACCATTTCGCTGGTGGTCGAACTGGTGCAGTGGAACGAGAAGGAAAACTACGACCGGACGGGCCTGCAGGACGAGTATCGCGAGATCCTCGGCGTGCGCCTTCCGTATTTGAAGATCCCGGTGAGTCCGGGGCGCAACATCGCGGTCATCGTCGAGGTCGCGGCGCTCAACCACCGCCTGCGCGAGCTGGGAATCCACCCCGCGGAGCTGCTCAATCAGCGCATCATCGAGGCGATGAAGCAGACGAAGTCGCCGTGACCGCGGCCGACGGCGGTCGCCGATGACGCTTCCGATCCGGTTCGTGGTGATCACGGGCATGTCCGGCGCGGGTAAGACGCATGCGTTGCGCGCGTTCGAGGACCAGGGCTTCTTCTGCGTGGACAACCTTCCGGCGCCGCTGCTGGAGACCTTCGCGCGGCTGGTGTTGTCGGCGCAGCCGGCCTACTCTCGGTGCGCGGTGTGCATCGATGCGCGAACGGGCACGGACCTCGCCGCGTTGCCCGATCTCATCGCGCAACTGACCCGGACCGGGTTCAAGGTCGAGGTGCTGTTCCTCGACGCGCGGGACGACGTGCTGCACCGGCGCTACAGCGAGACGCGGCGTCCGCACCCGGCGTCGCCGGACGGATCCATCGCGGAGGGCATCGCGCGCGAACGCGAGTTGCTCGGTCCCGTGCGTGGCCAAGCCGACCTCGTGGTGGACACGAGCGAGATGAATACCGCGACGCTGCGACGTCACCTGCAGACCGTGGCGGGCGGCGAGACGGGCGCGGGCTCGATGCGGATCGTGCTGTTGTCGTTCGGCTTCAAGAACGGCGCGCCGAAGGACGCCGACCTCATTTTCGACGTGCGGTTCCTGCCGAACCCTCACTACGACGCGACGCTGCGGCCGCGGGATGGCCGGGACGCCGACGTGCGGTCGTTCGTGCTGGACAACGACACGGCGCAGGCGTTCCTGTTCCGGCTGACTGACCTGCTGGACTTCCTCATCCCGCTGTATGCGGCGGAACCGAAGTCGTATCTGACGATTGCGCTCGGATGCACGGGCGGCCGGCACCGGTCGATCGCGGTGGCCGAGGCGCTCGCACGGCACCTGGGTTCGCACGGCCACGAAGTCGTGCTCAACCACCGCGACGCGGGTCTATCGGCCTAGACCGAATCTCCGATGGCCAGCGTGACCCGTGAATCGACGTCCCGAATGGGTTATCATGCCGGGCACGATCCGTCGCCCGTTTTACGGCGCGACGGCGGGATTCCCCCGGGGGTACCGAACTGAACGATGTCCGCGATCACGGAAGAAATGACGATCAACAACCGTCTGGGCATGCACCTGCGCCCGGCCCAGCAGTTGGTTCAAGTGGTACTGAAGTTTCACTGCGACGTCCATATCCTCAAGGACGGGAAACGCGTGAATGCGAAGAGCATCATGGGGCTGCTGACACTGGCGGCGGCCAAGGGCACCCGGCTCGTCGTTGAGTGCGAAGGCGACGACGCCGCGGACGCGCTCACCGCGGTGCGCGAGTTGATCGAGTCGGGTTTCGGCGAAAACAACTAGGGACGGCCCCGCGGGCCGGCGCAGGCGGATGGGCGAATCGACGCAGGAGATCCGGCTCAAAGGCATCGGGGTGTCGCCGGGCATCGCGATCGGGCCGGCGCGTACGTTCCACCTGCGCTCGCTGGACGTGCAGCCGCGCGCAATCACGGACCCGGCGGGCGAATTGAAACGGTTCGACCAGGCCGTCTCGGAAACCCGCGGAGAACTGACGCAACTAAAGAAGCGGACCGTGGACGAGCTTGGAGAACGACAGGGCGCCATCTTCGACGCTCACCTGGGCCTGCTCGACGACGTGGCGCTGCGGCCGGAGATCGAGCGCCGGCTGAACGTCGAGAAGCTCAACGTCGAGTACCTCGTCCAGGAACTGATCGCGGGGTACGCGAAGTTGCTCGAACAGCTCGAAGACGCGTCGTTTCGCGAACGTAGCACGGACCTGATCGACGTGGGCCGGCGAATCCTCGGCCATCTACTGGACGAGGAACTCGAGACGCTCGAGGAACTCGAGCGGCCGTGCATCATCGTCGCGCACGAATTGGTCCCGTCGGAAACGGCGAACATGGACATGCCCAACACGCTGGGCGTGGCGACGGACACGGGCGGGCCGACGTCGCACGTGTCGATCATCGCGCGCGCGTTCGAGATTCCCTCCGTGGTCGGCCTGCGGTCGCTGGGGTCGCAGGTGCGCGACGGCGACACGTTGATCGTGGACGGCGCGAGCGGCCAGGTGATTGTGCATCCCACGAAGGCCACGCTCGAGCGGTACGAGCGCGAGAAGCGGCGGCTCTCGGAGATCCGCGCGGCGCTGCTGAAGGCAGCGGGGCACGGCCCGGCGATCACGCAGGATGGGACGAAAATCGACACGCTGGCGAACATCGAGCTCGTCGCCGAGACCGGATTCAGCCGCCAGGCGCAGACGCAGGGCATCGGGCTGTACCGTACGGAGTTTCTGTTTCTCAATCGCTCGACGCTGCCGACGGAAGACGAACAGTACGAAGAGTACTCGCGGATCGTCGAGGCGATGGCGCCGATGCCGGTCACCGCGCGGACGCTGGACGTGGGCGGCGACAAGGGCATGCCGCTGCTGCAGTTGGACCACGAGACGAACCCTCAGCTTGGGTGGCGGTCGATCCGCCTGTGCCTCGACCGGCCGGACATCTTCAAGGCGCAACTGCGCGCGCTGCTGCGCGCGAGCGTCCACGGCACGCTGCGGATCATGTTCCCGATGATCACGGGCGTGGAACAGCTGCGGGCCGCGCGGCAGATCGTCAACGAAGTGAAGGACGACCTGCGCCGCCGCAAGGTCAAGTTCGACGAGTCGGTGGCGATCGGTTCGATGGTCGAGGTCCCCGCGGCGGTGATGATCGCGGACCACCTCGCGGCGCACTGCGACTTCCTGAGCGTCGGCACGAACGACCTGATCCAGTACTGCCTCGCGGCGGACCGGACCAATCTGCGGACGGCGCACTTGTACCAACCGATGCACCTCGCCGTGTTGCGCATGCTCAAACAAACGCTCGAAGCGGCCGAAGCGGCCAACACGCCGTGCAGCATTTGCGGCGAGATGGCCGGCGACCCGTCGCTCACGGAACTGCTGCTCGGGCTGGGATTCCGGTCGCTCAGCATGTCGAGCGCGTCGTTGCCGGCGGTGCGCGCGGAGATCGCGAATACGCACATCCCGACGGCGAAGCGCTTCGCGCAAAAGGTGATGGCGCTCGAGACGACGGAGCAGATTCGCGACCAGATTCGGCAGCGCTACGAGCAACGCGACACGCTCGGGAGGCTGCGGTCGGGCCAGCGCATCGAGTCAACGTGAACCAATGACGACGCGGCTGACGGTACTCGGCTCGACCGGCTCGATCGGCCGCAGCGCGCTACGCGTCGTGCGGAACTATCCGGACCGTTTCCGCATCGTTGCACTCGCGGCGCACTCGAACATCGAGGAACTTGCGCGTCAGGCGCAGGAATTCAAGCCGGACTACGTCGCCGTCTCCGACGAAGCGGCCGCGCGCGAACTACGGCAACGGAGCATCGAGGCGAAAATTCTCAGCGGCTCCGGCGCGCTCGAAGAGGCCGCGGCCGTGCCGGCGGACCTTGTGCTGTGCGGCGTCGTGGGCGCCGTGGGGCTTCGCGCGGTGCTGCGGGCGATTGCGGCGGGGCATCGCGTGGCGCTGGCGAACAAGGAGCCGATGATCATGGCCGGGCGCGTAATCACAGAGGCGGCGGCGCGCGCGGGTGTGAAGATCCTTCCCGTGGACAGCGAACACAACGCGCTGTTCCAGTGTCTCGAGGGCCGGGACACGGCCGACGTACGCACGGTGTACCTCACGGCGTCGGGTGGCCCGTTCTACGGCCGGCCGCGCGAGACGCTCCGCGAGATCACGCCGGAGCAGGCGACGCGGCACCCGACGTGGGACATGGGCGCGAAGATCAGTGTCGATTCCGCCACGCTGATGAACAAGGGGCTCGAGGTGATCGAGGCGATGTGGCTGTTCGGGCTACCGCTCGAGAAGATCGAGGTGGTCATCCATCCGCAAAGCCTCGTCCACGGCTTGGTCGAGTTCACGGACGGGAACATTCTCGCGCATCTGGGCGTGACGGACATGGTGATGCCGATCCAGTTCGCCCTGACGTGGCCCGAGCGTGTAAGATT
>CAYUZD010000073.1:0-12812 GCA_964449475.1 uncultured Nitrospirales bacterium | reverse complement strand
CCCGGGCTATAATTGGTGCAGGCAGTGTGGTGACGAAGGATGTCGGCCCGGGGGAGATTTGGGCCGGGAACCCGGCGCGATTTCTGCGCATGGTGGAGTAGTGCAGCCATGGAAGTACCGTTTCTGGACTTGGTCCGCCAGCATGCGGGCATCAAGGGCGAAATCCTGAACGCGTGGTCCGCGATTCTGGATCGCGCGGGATTCATCGGGGGCAATCCGGTCGTCCAGCTCGAGGACGCGTTCGCGAAGGCGTGCGGCTCGCCGCACGCGATCGCAGTGAGCAATGGCACGGACGCGCTATTCCTGATCTTCAAGGCGATGCAACTCGGGCCGGAGGACGAAGTCATCGTCCCGGCGAACACGTTCATCGCGACGTCCGAAGCGATCACGGCCGCGGGCGCCAAGGTGGTGTTCGCCGATGTGCTCCCCGATACCTATCTTCTGGATCCGAAATCCGTCGAGCGCGCCGTCACGCGCAAGACCAAGGGCATCGTGGCCGTGCACCTGTACGGCCAGATGGCCGACATGGACGCGCTGCAGTCGGTCGCGGCCAAGCACGGCCTGTGGATCGTCGAGGACGCCGCGCAGGCGCATCTCGCGGAATACAAGGGCCGGCGCGCCGGATCGATCGGCATCGCGGCGGCGTTCTCGTTCTATCCCGGCAAGAACCTCGGCGCATGCGGCGACGCCGGCGCGATCACGACGGCGGACGAATCGCTCGCGCACCGGATTCGGTTGTTGCGCGACCACGGCTCGGAGCGCAAGTACATTCACAAGATTGAAGGTTTCAACATGCGGTGCGACGCGCTCCAGGCGGAGGCATTGCGAATCAAGCTGCGCCATCTCCCCGAGTGGAACGAAGCGCGGCGGCGCGTCGCCAAGATGTACGCCGAGCGATTGCGCGACGCAGATGATATCGCGGTTCCGGCCGTCGCGGCGGGCTGCCTACCCGTGTGGCACTTGTTCGTGGTGCTCGTGCCGGAGCGCGATCACGTACAACAGGCCATGAAGGAAGCGGGCGTGCACACGGGCCTGCACTACCCGGTGCCGCTACACCTGCAGGAGGCGTACGCGCACCTCGGCTACAAACAGGGCGCTTTCCCCGTGGCGGAGTCCTGTGCCGCCCGGCTACTGTCGCTCCCCATGTTCCCGGAACTGACGGACGAACAAATCGACCACGTTTGCGCGTCGCTCATCGATGCGGTGAATTCGGCCGCGGTCACTCGGTAGCCGGCCGCGAACGGCTGGCCGCGACTCCTCGCTCGACCGGTATCGTTTGGGTCTTTGGCGATCGCGAAATTTTTGCAGTAGTCTGATTCGCAGTTAAAACGGTACAGGAACGCGCATGACTGGTTCCGGGCAGAACTCCACCTGGCGGGTCGGACTGCTGTTCGGCGTCCTGCTCGGCATCGTCGCGGGATTTTTCGCCGGCGTCTATCTGATGCAGAGCCGGGCGGCGTTCGAGGCCGCCACGGAAACGGCCGGAGAGGCACCGCTGGCGGAACCGGATGCCGACGGCACGACGGACCCGGCCGAGTACCAGGAACGGTTGATGGCCCTGGGGTACTCGGCCGGCACCGAGCAGGCGCCCGAGCACTCCGGGGTGACGATCCACGACGAGGGCGCGGCGTACGCATCGTACAACGTCTATACGTCCGCGCACGCGCCCACGGCGCAACTCATGACGATGGATGGCAACATCGTCCACGAGTGGGCGTACTCGTTTCACATGCTCTGGCCCGATACCGACCCGGGCGAGGACAACGTCTACTATTGGCGTCGTGTACATCTCTTCGAGAACGGCGACATCCTCGCGATCATCGAACCGCACGGCATCTTCAAGGTGGACAAGGACTCGAAACTGCTTTGGGAGAACCAATGCAACGCGCACCATGACCTGTACGTCGCGCCGAACGGCCACATCTTCGTGCTGGGCCGCGAGAAGTCGATGCTCAATCCGGACAGCCTCGATCCGCGACCGATGCTGGAAGACTACGTACTCGAATTGGACGCGAATGGCAACGAGATCCGGCGCGTCAGCATCGTCAACGCACTACAACGGACTGAGTATCGTTCGCTGTTGCGCGACATCCCGGAGCACTGGGACATCCTGCACACAAACGCGCTCAAGCGGGTCCCGGACGGCGTGTACGAGCGCGTGCCGGCGTTTCAACCGGGCCGGTTCGTCGTGTCGCTGCGCGAGATCGGCACGGTGGCCGTACTGGATCTCGATTTGGGAACGATCGTCTGGGCCATCAAGGGCCAGTGGTATCAGCAGCACGAACCGGTCCTGCTGGATTCGGGCAATTTGCTGCTGTTCGACAACAAGGGGAACAACGGCCGGAGCAAGGCGGTCGAGGTCGATCCCGTGACGCAAGAAATCGTCTGGTCCTACGGCATGCGCGAGGACCAGCCGCTCAAGTCCGACCTGTGCGGGCTCGTGCAGCGCCTTCCCAACGGCAACACGCTCATTACCGAGGGCGTGCCGGGCCGCGTCCTCGAAGTGGCACCGGACGGACGCATCGTCTGGGAATACGTGAACCCGCATCGAGTCGAAGGCAACGAAGACATTATTGCGTCGATCATGGATTTCCAGCGCCTGCCGCGGGACTTCTCGCCCCGCTGGCTCGGGGGTTCGTGAGGCGATTACGGCGTGACCAGCGCGTCGGGCGTGTCTCGCAGATACGTCGCGATCGACTCGGCCGCGACCTCGTGGCCGCGTGCGTTCAGGTGGGTGTCGTCAAAAAAATAGACCAGTTCGCCGGATTCGGCGGCCTGCTGGAGATCGGCCGTCAAATCGACCAGGGGAATCGAACGGCCGAGACACGCGTCGGTCACTTGCGCGCGAAACTCGCTTGTCCGAAAGCGCGGATCGGCGATGCGACTCGATTCCGGCCACGAACAGTACGGCCCAAGCACGGTGAGTTTCATCGGGACGAATACCACGATGTACCGCGAACCGGCCGCGGCCAATTCATCGTGGCGGCGATCGAGGTAATCGGCCAAGGCGTCGAGGTGGCCGATTGAACGATCGACCTCCACCGCGTCGTAAAAGAAGTACACGTCGGACTCGCCGGATGCGTCGGCGAAACGTCCCTTACGCGTCTCGGCGATACCGGGGCGCGGCGCGTGCAGCTTACGCAGAATGAACTTGAGAACGCCCGATTCGGGCCAGTCGCCTCCGGTATCCACGACGCCCTCACTCGTGAAGGCGGCCGATCCGCCCAGGTCGTTGCCCTCGAAGATAAATTGAAGAAAGATCCGGCCGTTGTTCGTCACACCTGTCATCGCGAACCGGTTCATCTCCTCTTCAGGGCTGAGTCCCGGCTCGGAAACGTTTAGGACGGGGGCCTCGAGCAATCGCGCCAGACGCTCCGTGAGCAGTTCATCCGTACGCAGGAACCCGGCGTAGAGGATTGAGTCCCCGAGACAAACTACGCGCGGATCGGCGACGTCGGATGCATTTCGCAGACCGTATCGATCCGTCTGAATGGAGAAGGGTCGTTTGGCCGACGGCGCGCCGAGCAACGTCACCAGATCCGGCCAGGATTCGCCTTCAAGCCGCAGATTCGGCTGGGTGACACGGCTGACGCCCTGGTCCGGCGCTGCACGGTATGCCTGGCCGATTGACTGGAAGTCGATGAATCCGGCGATGGATGGCAGTTCAACAACCGCGGCGCCGATGCCGAGACTGACATTGAACAGGATCAGATTGATGAGGCGCTTGCGGGTCGGTGAATGAAGCAGCGCGATCGCTTGCAGGGCGACGAAGGTCGACGCGACGTTCAGCATGAACCAGCGGTCCCGATAGAGCCCGAGGACCAGCGTGCGAAGATCGTCGCCCCGATCGATGGTCAGCCACCAAGGCGCCACTGCGGCGGCGACGACCACGCCTGCTGCGATCAAGCGGAGCACGATACGGCCGCGCGCGGGCATGTATCCCCCATGCAATCAATCGAGCCGTTGGACGCACCCGATTCATGCATCCTAGCCGCCGCTTTTGCCGCGCGTCAAACCCTAATCCCGCGCGCTTGGGCGGCGCGGCCCGGCCACAGATCGGTTCGCGCCGGACTTACGGCTCTGGTAAAATTGGGTCCCGCGCATTCGGATTCCCCGGGGGAACGCGCGGTCCATGTCGCCAACCCATCGCATCCGCGATCGACGGGAAACGGAGTACCGGTGTCGGAACGCAAACACGGCGTCGCGCAGGCGGAATCGGCTGGGGCGCGGCCGCGGGTGGCCATGGTCGGCTACACGTTCTACGAGTCGGACGCGCGGCTCAAGATGTACGTCGAGTACCTCGTGTCGTCGGGATACGACGTGGACGTGATCGTCGTGCGCGACCCGAACTGCGCGCCGCCATCCGATACCGAGCATGTGTCTTTCTTTCTTCCCGCGAACCGCCGGTTCGACCGCCAGGGCGCGCTCCAGTACATCCTGGACTACGCGGCGTTCACGCTCGTCTGTGCATGGTTGCTGCTGAAGCACCACCTCGGCGGACGGCGCTACGCCGTCGTTCATGTCAACAACATGCCGAATTTTCTGCTCTTCGCAGCGTTGCCCGTACGGCTGCTCGGATCGCGCACGATTCTCGATCTGCACGACACGATGCCGGAGATCTTCCAGGTGCGCGGCGGAGTGGGTCCCACGCACTGGATGATCCGGTGTCTCTGGATCGAGGAGTGGGTCTGCCTGAAGCTGGCGGACTACGTGTTGACGTCTGAGCACACCAAGCGGGATCGGCTGCTGCAGAACGGACTCAACCGCGCGAAGTCGGCAGTCGTACTCAATCTCGCCGACCCGGCGCTCTTTCCCGAGTTGCCAATCCCCGACTCGATTCCCGCTGATTCCGCGCGCCCGTTCCGCATGGTGTTCCATGGCACGCTGACCTGGCGGCTCGGAGTCGATCTTGCGATCCGCGCGTTGGCCATCGCGCGGAAGGACATTCCCACCATTCGACTCGATGTCACAGGCGACGGCGAGCAACGCAAGGAACTCATCGCGCTCGCGCGGGAACTCGGTGTCGAGTCGCTCGTCGAGTTCAGCAGCGGGTTCGTCCACGTCGAAGAACTGGCGGATCGGCTCGCTGGCGCCGATCTCGGCGTACTCGCCTCGCGCGAGAACGCTGCGACGGACCTCATGCTGCCCGTCAAACTTTTGGAGTACGCGCGCATGGGCATCCCGTGCGTCGTCGTACCCACGAAATCAATTCAGCGCTATTTTCAGGAGCCCGCGGTCCGCTTTGTACCGGCGGAAAACCCCGATGCGTTGGCCAAGGCGATCGTCGATTTGTACCGGAATCCGGAACAACGTCTTGAGATGGCGCGCACGGCCCGGAGATTCTACGATCGCTACAACTTCGCGTCGCAGGGCCGCACGTACATCGACATCGTGAACGACCTCGCCGCGCACCGGCGGCCGCGGGCGGGCGCAGAATGAACAACGCACTCGCCGACTACTTCCGTGCGCGTCCCGCCGACCTTGCATTCGATGCGCCGGGCAGTTTGAGCGGTCGTCCGGGGTTCTTCCGATTCGCGAACACGGCCCGTTGCTTCGGCCGCGTTGATGGGGTCGCCACGGCCGAAATCGCCGACGCTCCTCTCGCGGATGCCACCAATCTCGTGCGATCCGACGGAGGTCGAGCGGCCTTTCCGTTCGATCCCGGCGACGTGTGCGCGTCGCTCCGCGACGAAGCGTACGTCTCGGGCGACGCACGCAATGCCGGTGCGGGCGCGAAACGCGGTCTCGTCCGCCAGGCGTACTACGCGCTCCGCCCACTGATGCCGGTCGCGTTTCGCCGGCATTTGCAACGCCGCGCGCTGGCCGATTGGAAGGTCATCCCCTTCCCGGAGTGGCCGATGGACACTACCGTCGATTCGTTCGCACGCGATGTCCTGGCCGTACTCGTAAGGACCCGGGGCGGCGAACCGATACCGTTCATCTGGTTCTGGCCGGACGGCCACCGCGCGTGCATTCTCGTCACGCACGACGTCGAGACCGACGCCGGGCAGGTGTTTTGCCCGAAGCTGATGGACGTGAACGAGGAATTCGGATTCCGCGCGTCATTCCAGTTCGTCCCCGAGGTCCGCTACACGAAGCGGGACGACGTGCACGCCGCGGTCCGTGAGCGCGGGCACGAAATCAACCTCCACGGCCTCAACCATGACGGACGACTGTTCGACGAGCGCGGGGAATTTCTCCGGCGCGCGGCGAAGATCAACGAGTATGCGCGGGCGTGGGGCGCGAAGGGATTCCGGTCGCCCGTCCTGTATCGGAAGCAAGCCTGGTTCGACTCGTTGAAGTTTGACTACGACATGAGCGTGCCGAACACCGCGCGGCTCGAAGCACAACGCGGCGGATGCTGCACCGTGATGCCGTACTTCATCGGCGATCTCGTGGAGTTACCGACGACGACGGCCGAGGACTACACGCTGTTTCACATCCTGCAGGACTACACGACCAGCGTGTGGCGCAAACAGCTCGACACGATCACGAAGTTCAACGGCGTGTTCAACCTGATCGTGCATCCGGACTATCTCACGGGAAGGCGCGAACGGGACGTGTACCGTGCCTGCCTAAGCGAACTGCGTGCCGCGGCCGACGCACTCTCGCTATGGTGTCCGCTCCCGCGAGAGGCGGCCGCATGGTGGCGTGCGCGGAGCCGGATGACCATTGAAGGCGACGGCGCAACGCTTCGCATCGCGGGAGATCCCGAAGGCCGGGCGCGCCTCGCGTACGCGCGCTTGGACGGACACGAGTTGCTACTCGAACTGGCTGGTGCGGCGCGGCCGGGGACGGTGTCCCGATGAACCCGCCACACTACGCGCTGATAACGCCCGTCCGGAACGAATCGAAATACATTGGCCACACGATCGAGTCGGTAATCGCACAGACACTTCGTCCCGTTCGATGGGTGATCGTAAGCGACAATTCGACGGACGCAACGGACGACATCGTGCGCGGATACGCGGCGGAACACCCGTTCATCGTACTCGCGCGGCGAGACGCGGACACCGGCCGGGAATTCGGCTCGAAGGTGCGCGCGATCGAGCTCGGAATGACGCACTTGGCGGGCCTGGCTTATGACTACATCGGCAACCTCGACGGCGACGTATCGTTCGCTCCAGATTACTTCGCGGAGTTGCTCGGGCACATGGAGTCGGCGCCCGAACTCGGCATTGCCGGGGGCGTCATTTGTGAAATCGCGAGCGGCGACTGGACCCCCCAACTCATCTCGGCGGGAAGCAGCGTAGCCGGCGCGGTCCAGATGTTCCGCCGCCGATGTTACGAACAGATTGGCGGATACCGGCCGCTCCCGTTCGGCGGCGTGGACGCGGTCGCCGAAGGCATGGCACGCATGCACGGTTGGCGTGTCCAGACGTTCACCGATCTCCCCGTCAAGCACTATCGCCCGGTCGGCACGGAGGGGAAGAGCATTCTACGCGCGCGCTTCAACCTCGGCCGGCGCGAGTACGTAATCGGATATCATCCTGCGTTCGCGGGCGCCCGTGCGCTCCGTCAGATGCTGGAGTATCCCTACGTGTTAGGCGGAATGCTCTACGCGGCGGGGTATGTGGCGGCGCTCACGCGACGGATTCCCATCGCAGTGCCCGCGGACTATGCGCGCTTCCTGCGGCGCGAACAAATTCACCGCCTGATCGGGCGCGGTTGAGGCGCGTGCAACCCATGAACAACTTCAGGATTATCACATCATGTGCGGCATAGCGGGCGTCTACGATTTTCGCAATCATCGTCCCGTGAGCGAGGCTGCGTTGCGCCGTGGTTGTGACGCGATGGCGCACCGCGGGCCGGACGGCGACGGGATGTACCGCGACGACGACGCGGGCCTGGGGTTCGGCCATCGCCGGCTGAGCATTATCGACATCGAGGGCGGCGCGCAACCGATGTCGACTGCGGACGGCCGGTTGTGGATCACGTTCAACGGTGAAATCTACAACTTCCGGGAGTTGCGCGCCGACCTCGAGAAGGCGGGGGTCCGTTTTCACACCAACTGCGACACCGAAGTCATCCTTTACGGGTATCGTCACTGGGGCGATGACGTGGTGAACCGGTTGCGCGGCATGTTCGCCTTCGGCTTGTGGGACGCTCCCAGGCGCCGCCTGTTGCTCGCGCGCGACCATGCGGGCGTCAAGCCGCTCTATTATCGCGAGTGCGACGGGCAAGTCGTGTTCGCGTCCGAAGTGAAGGCGATCGAGGCGTTTGCGGGCCGGAAATTCGGTGTTGACCCGACCGGGCTCTATGCGTACATCCGGATGGGGTACACGCCGGCGCCGTACACCATGTTCGAGGGCGTGAACAAGCTCGCGCCGGGAACGAAACTGGTCGTCGACGGGGACGGTCTGGCGTATTCGCGTTACTGGAACTACACGCCGCGGCCGGCACTGCCCGCCCCGTCGTTCGACGACGCGGCGGAGGGCCTGCTCGAGCGCTACACGACCGCCGTGCAGCGGAATCTCGTGAGCGACGTGCCCGTGGGCCTGCTGCTGAGCGGCGGCCTCGATTCGGGGCTCCTGCTCGCGCTCATGAACCGGTTCGGCTCGGGCTGGAAGACGTTCACCGTCGGGTTTGGTTCGCAGTTCGAGGATGACGAGCTGGACGACGCCGCGCGCGTTGCGGCGGCGCTGGGATCGGATCACGCCTCCGTCCACATCACGCGCGATCAATTCGAGCGCACCTTGTCGCACATCGTCGGCTACCTTGAGGAGCCCGTCAGCACGGCGTCCATCGTTCCGATGTACTTCGTCAGCGAGCGAGCGCGACAGGACGTGAAGGTCGCGCTCATCGGCCAGGGACCCGACGAACTCCTTTCGGGCTACCGCCGCCACATCGGCATCTACTACGGCGAGTTCTACCGCCGCATGCCGGGAGCCGTCCACCGTGCCGTGCGCGGCGCGCTCGAGGTGTTGCCGGGATTGACGGCGTTGCGCCGCGCTTCGTACTCGCTGGACGTGCCCGATCGCCTGACGCGATACATGAACATCCTGACGCTGGTCCCTCCACAGACCATCGACGACCTTCTGCAGCCCGGCGCGGCGGGCGAGAACGCCGAATCGCGGATACTCCACACCTGGGCGGAACTCGTGCCGATGATGTCAGAACTGGACGAGCTGAACGCGTTCAATTTCTGGGAACTGCGATCGTTTCTGGCCGATCACCTGTTGATCTACGGGGACAAGTTGTCGATGGCGCACAGCCTCGAAGTCCGGGTGCCGTATCTCGACGTCGACGTGATCGAATACGTCGAGACGCTTCCCAGCCGGTACAAGATCGCGCTGCACCGGGGCAAGCGGCTCCAGCGAAAGATCTGCGCGTCACACCTGCCGCCTGAAGTGATCACGCGCCGGAAGAAAGGCTTCGCCGTGAACGTCGTGGACGAGTGGTTCCGATCCGCGTTTGCCGGCCACATGCCGGACTTGTTGCGCGATCCCCAGTCGCACCTGTTCGAGTTCCTCGATCCCGCGCCCACGGCGCGGCTGCTCGAGCAGCATCAGCGCGGGCAGCGCAACAATTACCGGATCCTGTTCAGCCTCGTCTTGCTCGAGGAGTGGCTGCGCGCCAGATGAGTCGCGGACGGCGCCGGGGCCGTATCGTGGGCGCCGGGCTCGTCGGCTTCGTTGCGCGCGAGCAGGCTCAGCCAGATGGCGATTACGCCCAGGATCATCCCGAGCAGCATGTTCACCTGCTCCAACGCGCCGACGGTCATCATGGCGACGTTCCAGCCGATTACGCCGGCGGACAGGCACCACAACATCCAACTCGTCTCGAACGACCGCGAAAGCTTCGTCGCACGGTACAGGCAATAGTAGTAATAGACGTTCAGGACCATGAACGGAACGAGCCCGAGCAGCCCCCCCGTCGCAAGCCGGCCGATGTAGATATTCACGAAGTCCTTGTGGACCCAATGGAAGTTCGAATTATCGGTGCCCGGCCCCACGCCGACGTATCCGTATCCGGCGAGCCAGTGTCCGTCCATGCCGCCGCCGAGCGCTTCCTCGATGAGCTGGATGCGGTAGTACGCCGTGCTTTCTTGCAGCGCGAACCGGGTAAGCACGTGGTAGAAGTGCCGGTCGCTGTACAGTTCCACGACGAGAATACAGAGGAAGAAGGCGAAGAACACGTACGGGATATATTTTCGCAACGGCCGCACCGCGACCCACGCGACCGTGGTGACGAGCGCGAACAACGGCGCGCTGGACATCGACGACATGAGCCCCGCGAATATCATGGCCGCGTGCGTCAGCCATACGTGCGGGCGGATGCGTTGCGAGAAGAAGCCGCCGATGTGCATCGCCATCGCCATGGCAAAGTAGAGTCCGAACGCGATCTTGTTCGCGAACGGTCCGTCCGCG
Source organism: uncultured Nitrospirales bacterium (assembly GCA_964449475.1). Lineage (GTDB taxonomy): Bacteria > Hydrogenedentota > Hydrogenedentia > Hydrogenedentales > VFKU01. Next base: position 2,442 of record CAYUZD010000073.1, on the reverse strand, counting down.
CGATAGAAGCCCCGCCGCACGTCGATCTCCTGGTCACCGATGCCCCAGGGACTGTATTGCCGCATGAATGCGTAGGGGTTGACGCCCGTCACGGTCTGGTAGACCCCGACGATCGCAAGTGGAATGGCGAGCAGCGCGATCCAACGGAAGAACAGAAAGATGTCGGCCCGATCGCGGATCGAGTAGCGGACGCAGAAATATGGCACGACGAAATCGAAGAACTGCCCGCCCTCCCGAACGATGACCTTCGAGAAGGGCTCCGTCAGGACGTGGGCGACGAAATCGCCCGTGAAGTCGGCTAGGACAAGCAGATCCATCCACAAGAGGCGGTAGGTCGCCGTCTTCCCCGGATAAACGACCGTGCGCAGCAAGAGCACCAAGCCCAAAGCGCGCGCGCTCGTCCAGTCCACGGTCGCGATCGAGACCGCCAGGTACTGCGGATAGAGGCACAACACGACAAGATAGACGACAAGGCCCACCGCCGGCCGGACGAGCCAGATGAATACCGTAGCGGCGATGATGACGGCAACCGTTACCGCGGTCATGACAGGGTCACCGCGTCCAGCCGGTCATGGCGGGACCATCGATGCTCGCGCGATACCGTCATGATCACCGCATCCTGCGACGAAGTCGCTTGTAGGCATGGATGGTCCACTTGGGAAGCATGGCATACACGAGCGGCTTGTAATAATACGGATCGCGGGGATTCCGTTTGACCGATTCCACGCCGACGTGAAGCGCGCTCCACCGTTCACCTACGTCGATCAGGTCCGCAACGCTCGTGCAGAAGTGCGAAACGAGGTCGTTATCGTCCTGGCCTCGCGCCAGCACGCGACGCAACCGAACCCGATCCTCCTGCGTCATCGGCCGTCCGCGGCGTTCGCGCATTCGCGCTATCGCTTCCTCGAGCAGCGTCGCGCGGCGCTCGATGTTCTGCATCGTCACCGAGTTTCCGTGCACGCGATAGCCGTATAGGCACTCGCCGAGGACCATCAGCGGGTACTTCTCCCCCACACGCATCACGTAGTCCACGCCTTCGACGACCGGCAAGTCCTCCGTGTACGCCAACCCGCGCACCATGGCCGTTCGATACATGCCAGTCGGATCGTGAGCGGGCATGCGTTCGGCGCGAATGTCCGCCGCGCATTCCTCTGCCGTTTTCGCGCGAAATGTCGGCGCCAGTGTTCGGCCGTCCAGAATAACTTCGTGGCCGCAAAATACGCCCCCAACTTCGGGATGCTCGCGCAGGCACGCAACCTGCCGCGCGAGCCGCTCCGGATGACTCAAATCGTCCGCATCCTGCAACGCGTAGAACGCGCCGCGGGTCTGCGCCAGCGCGCGGTTCATCGCAGCCGGTTTACCGCTGTTTTGCTGGTGGATGATCCGGATTCGCGCGTCGGGAATGGCCGCAATTTCGTCGACGGCGCCGTCCGTGCTGCCGTCGTCGATCAGGATGAGTTCCCAGTTCCGCATCGATTGCCCGATGACGCTCTCCACCGCGGGACGAAGGAACGGTCCCGCGTTGTACACGGGCATAATCACGGACACTTCCGGCGGGCCGTCCGATGGTTGGGGAGGATTTGAAGACACCGGCTACTCCTCACCCGCCGAGAGCGGTGTCGGTCTCCACTGCCGCGTCCAATCGAAGACGGATTGCCTAATCGATCGATCGACCGCCAACAAGAGGCCGGCCGTCGTGGCGCCCACGACGACAACGCGGACGGCAAAGGCGGCGACTGGCGGCACGCCCAACGCGTTACCCACCTCGACGAGCGCGAAATCGAACGCGAAGGCCGACGCCGCGACGATCACGGCCGGGACTACGACGGAGCGCAATCGGTCGATCGGCATACGCACGGACACGATCACGAGGTACGCGAGCACCGGCAGCGAGACCACGGCGTACGCCGCGAACCGCGCCCACGCGATGCCCTCGAGCTGCTTTGCGGGAGCCGCGTCGCCCAGCAAGTTTGCCGCGATCACGACGCTCGCGATCGTGGCGACGCATTGGACGCCCACGATGACCGAAAACGCGCGGGGCCAGCCGCGCGCGAGCAGCAACGGCCCATTGAACAGGATCATCGCGCGGATCACCGCGTACGCGCACAGGACCCGAATCACCGGGATCGCGTCCACCCATTCCGGGCCCATGAGACTTACGAGCATCGGACTCTCCAGCGCGAGGAGCGCGACGATGGGCACGCAGAATAGCAACGAGTACCTGAGACAGGTCCCAATGCGCTCGCGCAGCATCGCCTCGTCGCCCTTGGCCTCGGCGAGGTATGGGAACGACACGTGCCACAACGCGCGCGTGACAATCGAGATCACGAGTTCCATCAGGCGCGACGCCAGTCGGTATACGCCCACCGCGACTTCACCGAACAATTTGCCCATCACGATCGGCTCGGTCTGCGACGTGGCGTAGTCGAGCAACGTCGCGGG
>CAYUZD010000072.1:0-12971 GCA_964449475.1 uncultured Nitrospirales bacterium | reverse complement strand
AGCTACGACATGTTCTGCTGCTCCGGCATCCTCTTCAACCACGAGTCGCCCCGGCGCGGCCTCGAATTCGTCACGCGCAAAATCACCGACGGCGTCGCCCGCATCAAGCTCGGGCTCGCCGATGAACTCCGCCTCGGCAACCTCGACGCCCGCCGCGACTGGGGCTTCGCCAAGGACTACGTCCGCGCGATGTGGCTCATGATGCAGCAGGACGAACCGGACGACTTCGTTATCTCCAGCGGCCGCATGCACACGGTCCGCGATGCCTGCGAGGCCGCCTTCGGCCATGCCGGACTCGACATGAACAAGTATGTCAAGGTCGACCCGAAATTCTACCGGCCCGCCGAGGTCGACAAGCTCCTCGGCGACTGCTCCAAAGCCAAGCGCGTCCTCGGCTGGCAGCCCGAATGCTCCTTCCGCGAGCTCATGGAAATGATGGTCGAGGCCGACCTCGCGCGGTTGCAGCCCCTCGCCGCCGCGCGGGCATGACACGCCGCGCCCTCGTCACCGGCGCGGAGGGGTTCGTCGGCGGTCATCTCCGCGCGCGGCTGTCCGCGGCCGGGTTCGACGTCGTTCCCGGCGTCGGCATCGACAACACGGCAATCCCGAACGCAATCCGCTTCGACCTCTGCGACACGTCGTCCGTGGACAACCTCGTCCGGCGCGCCGCGCCCGTGGATTGCGTCGTCCACCTCGCCGCGATCACGTTCGTGCCCGACGCCGCGCGCAATCCCGATCGCGTGATGGACGTGAACCTCTCTGGCACGATCCGCCTGCTCGACGCCGTCCAGCGTCACGCGCCGGATGCGCGCGTCCTGTTCGTCGGCAGTTCCGAGGCCTACGGCCCGCCGCAGTCGCTGCCCGTCGCCGAGTCGCATCCGCTCGCGCCCGCCAACCCCTATGCCATCTCCAAGGCCGCCGCCGACCTGTATTGCGCCTACCTCCACCGCGCCGCCGGACTCGACATCGTTCGCGCGCGTCCCTTCAACCACTCCGGGCCGGGCCAGCCGGACAGCTTCGTATTGTCCAGTTTCGCGCGCCAGATCGCCGGGGTCGAGCGCGGCTCGCGCCCGCCCATAATGCGCACGGGAAACCTCAACGTCGCGCGCGATTTCTCCCACGTCGCCGACGTCGTCGACGCCTACCTCGGCCTGATCGAGTCCGGCCGCAGCGGCGAGGCCTACAACATCTGTTCGGGCACGGCGCTGCCGCTCCGGAGCATTCTCGATCGGTTTCTCGCGATGACGGACAAAAAAATCGAAGTCGAGACCGACCCCGATCGCCTGCGCAACACGGATATCCCCGAGATCCGCGGCACGCACGACAAGCTCACCGCCGATACCGGCTGGAGCCCCCGGCGGACCCTGGACGATCTGCTCGCCGATCTACTCGCCCACTGGCGCGCGCACTAAGTAGCCCGCTGCGAAGCCCGGGGGATCTACTTCGTTCTTGCTAATAAGACAGCTGCGCCTAGCAATACGCCCAAAGTAGTCGCCGCAATCGCAACAAGGTCAGCGGTTGGCGCGCCGGGCGAGGCAAGGGTGAATGCCGCATAGAGGATCTCACTATCCGTTTCGGATGGCCCACCCATTGAACGGTTGGCCGGCCACACGACGATCCAAGTCGTTGCGCCGTCTGTCGCGACCTCCGGCGGGTCATCGAATGTGACATCGTCCGAATCGCGGTCAGCATTTAGCGGGTTCGGATCTGTCCAGGAGACGCCGTTGTCCGTTGATAGAGCGGCAAGGATGTCGGGGTTTGATCCCAATAACTCTTTCAGTGAATTCGATTGCCACACTGCGATCCAATTCCCGTCGGAATCGACCGAGACTGCGGGACCTTGATCATAGCCAGCGTCTGTCGGGGCGTTTGTGTTGAGCTGGGCAACGGCGCTCCAGCTTGCTCCGTTGTCCACGGACTGCGACGTGCAAATATCAAAATCATCCGAAAGGGTGACCACGCATTGCCAAACCGCCACCCAAAGTCCATTTTCATCGGTTGAAATGTGCGGGCTTACATCCGGCCCCGTGTCCGAGGCTGCGGTCGTGTTCAACCCGGCCGGAGCGCTCCACGTGATCCCCCCGTCCGAAGTCCTCGATACGAGAATGTCGAAATCTGCGCCGATGGTGCCACCCAAAGTATCGTTCGACGACCATGCCGCGACCCAGTTACCGAGTCCGTCCGTTGCCAAATGCACAGCAACATCGTCGCCCGCATCCGCGGCAGAATTAGTGTTCAACGCCAGCGGAGTGGACCAACTCGCACCATTGTCGGCCGACCGTGCGACGAAGATGTCGATGTCCTGACCATTGGGACCGAGGACTTTAGATTCACATTCCCACACGGCAATCCATGTCCCCGAACTATCAGTGACGATCTCAGGTCGCGTATCGGCCTCGTTGTCGACCGAGCCGGTAACGATGGATATTCGCGCGGGCGGCGACCACGTTAGTCCGGCGTCGCTCGATCGCGACACAAAGATGTCGTTCTCGGTCACCATCGAAACGCCGAGGTTGTCGTCGGATTGCCAGACTGCCACCCAATTCCCGATACCGTCCGTGGCGACATTGGCGAAGCCATCACCACCTGAATCGCTGAAGGCGTTCGTGTTCAACGGAACAGCGTTGGACCAGGACTGACCATTATTCACGGAGCGCGAGATGATAATATCTCCGTCGGGGCCAATCCCTCCGGCATGATCGCTCGTGTGCCACACAGCAAGCCAGTGGCCGTTTCCGTCGGTTGCGATCGACGGAAATGCGTCGCTCTCGATATCGGTGACAGCGTTGGAATTCAAGGTGGATACGGGTACGGGGTTCATCGGCGCTGCAGCCGGAAGTACGCACAGAACCCAACTGACCAAAAGAACGGGGACTCTTGGAGTCACGATTGCCACGGACTTCATCAGACCTCCGTCGGCGATCGGCCGCATAGGTCAACATATGCAGCTCGATGAAAAGCTTATCGTGAATAGAGATGGCAATCCATTTAGAATTCTCTTCATACGAATACCGTCGACTCGGCAATCGTATTCCTCGCGTAACCGTCGCATCAATCGGTCTGATATATCGTCAACTCATCCAGATTGTACTGCCGGATGCCCTCAGTCCGGCTTGCCAATGCCGGGTGCGATTTTAGGAATACTCCGGGCCGGTCGCCGCTACCGGCATTCTCGATGTTCTAGGTTCCTTGGGACCTCTTCGTGCAAGACTCAAGACGGGGCGCGCAAAGTCACCGATACACCCAATACTTCACATCGCCCACCGGCCGCTCCACGACGCACGCGCCGTGCGCGCCCTCGCCCACCGGCACGTCAATCACGCTCCACCGCGCCCGTTCGCCCGCGCCCGCCTTTGCCCAGCGTATCTCCGGCGCCTCGCCGGGCAGGCAGCTCACCTCGAAATCCTGCAAGCGGCCGATCAACCCCTCGCCGCGCGCCTTCAGGTACGCCTCCTTGCGCGTCCAGCAGGTGTAGAAGGCCTCGACCCGGCGCGCGCCCGTCACGTTGAACAATCGCGCCACTTCGCCCGGCGCGAATTGCCGCCGCGCCACCAGATCGATGTCCACCGTGTCGCGCGCAATCTCCACATCGACGCCGATCGCGCGGCCCCGGGTCACGGCGATCACCGCGAGGTTGCCCGAATGCGACAGGCTGAATTGCACACCGTCCACGTCGTGCGCGCGTCCCAGGAACGGCTTGCCGCCTTCAGCCTGGCCAAATTCGATCGCCGCCGCGTCCGCTCCGGCATATCGCGCGAGCACGCGCCGCATCTGGCCGTGGGAGATCTCGAACGCCGCGCGCACGCGTTCCAGCCGCATCCGCTCCGCGCGCCCGCGCTCAGTTGCATCCAGCAGCGTCGCGAGCGACCGCCGTTCGGTCTCCGTCACCGACAGCGAACACCGCCACACGTGCACGTCGCCCGTGCGCAGTTCGGGCAGCGAGGCCGGGACCTTCCAACTGTCGGACGGCGAGGTCGTGGACGGAAACTCCGTGATCGCGCCCAACGCGGACTACCTCGAGCGAACCTTGGTGTTGGGCAGTGCCTTCTCGAGCGTGTCGATCGCGCTGCCGGGCAGCCCCGTCCCGCGGATATCGAGCAGTTCGAGCTGCGCCAGCTCCGCAAGCCGTTTTTCCGCTCCGGGCCGCAGGCGCGTGCCTTCCAAGCTTAGCGACCGCAACGCCGTCAGTCCACCCAGCACACCCAGCCCCGACTCGGTCACGCTGGTCGATTCCAGCGTCAGGCTCGACAGCGCCGTCAGGTTCGCGACGTACGCCAGTTGCGTGTCGTCGATTCCCGGCCCCGTCAGTTCCAGCGCGTCCAGGTCGTCCGGGTTCAGCGTCGCCAACGGCGACAAGTCCACCCCGCCCCGCCCGTCCACGCTCAGCCGCAGCACGCGGTCGCCGCCCAGCGACAATGGCCCGCGCGCGTCCCCGTGCTTCACCCACGGCGCGCCCGTCCGGCCTGCGGGACGAATGCTCAGCGTGCCCAGGCTCGTCTCCACCGGGAACCGCACTACGCGCGACGGGCGTTCTTCCGCCGTCGGCTCGATCTCTTCGAATTCCTCCGCCGGACCCACCGGCGCGCCCGACGGCGTCACCACGGTCACCACCGTCGCCGGCTGCCTCCCGAAATGGAGATAGCCCGTCCGGTAGAACTGGTAGATCGCCGCCGCCATGATCAGGATCGACACCAGCATCGCGATCTTGGATCGGCGCGACGCCTTCCGGTGCGTCCGCGCGGCCAGGGACTTCGCCCTTCGCTCGAGCCGTTGCAGCGCCTCGGTCCGTTCCTCGAGCGTCCGGCGCAATTCGTCCGTCTCGCGCCGCGCTGCGCGCAGCATTTCCTCGTCCTGCTCGCGCACCGTGCGCAGTGATTCGATCTCGCCCAGCAGTTCCTGCCCGATGGACTCCGCCTCTTCCGGCGCCGCCCGGTCCCGCAGGTCGTCCAGGCGTCGCGTCAGGTCGCGCAGCGACTCCTCGCGGCGCACGCTCTCCGCCGCCGCCGCGCGCATGCGCTCCTCGCGCGCCTGCAACTCTTCTTTGAGCGTATCCACTTCGGACAGCGCCGATTCGAGCTGTTGCGCCAGTTCCGGATCGACGACGGCCGCCTCGGCCGGCTGCGGTCGGCTTTCCAGTTCGTTCAGGCTCCGCTGCAGCGTCTCGAGCAGTTCATCCCGCTCGCGCGACGCCCGCTCCGCCTCCTCGACTTTCCGGCCTTTCGCGGCCAACTCCTGCTGCAACTGGTCGACGAGGTCCTTCGCGCGCTTCAGTTCCGAGTCCTTCGACGACCGCACGCGCTCGAGTTCCGCCATCAATTCCCGCTCGCTCAACTCGCGTTCGCGGGCCGTCTCGTGCATCGCCTCGTACGATTCCTGAAGCCGCTTCAGTTCCAGTTCCCGCTTGCGCGCGTCGTCCTCGGCCTTGCGGACCGTCTCCGCCCGCTGCTCGAGTTCGAACTCGAGTTCCTCGACTTCCTGCCGCGCCTGGTCCATCGCTTCCGCGCTCGCGCTCTTGAACCGCTCCAGCTCCGCGCGCAGCGCCTGCTCCGATTTCGACCGCTTCGCCGACTCCGATTGCACGCGGTCGAGATCGGACTGCAACTGATCGATCGCGCTCCCGCGCAGCGTCGTCCGCGCTTCCTCGGTCTCCACGTCCCGCGCGCGCGTCGCCAGTTGACGCCGAAGTTCCTCGACTTCCTTCCGCGCTTCGTCCAGCGCTTCCGCGCTCAGCGTCTTGAGTTGCGCGAGTTCCTGTTCGAGCAGGTCCTTCGATCGCGTCTTTTCCGAAGCCTCGCGTTCCTTGTTCGACAGTTCAGCCTGGAGCTTCGCGATCGCCTTCTCGCGTTTGCCGCTGTCCGCCTCCGCCGCCTGGACGGCAACCTCGTGCTTCGACAGTTTCGCGCGCAGCCCCTCGAGCTCGACGCGTGCGCGCTCCAGCGCCTCCGCGCTCGCCGCACGAATGGATTTCAGTTCGCTGTCGAGCCGCGCTTCGGATTCCGCCTTCTCTTCCGCACGCGTTCGCGTGTCGGCAAGCTGCTTCTGCAGGTCACGGATCGCCGTTTCGCGCGATCCCTGGCTCGTCTCCGCCTCCCGGATCGCCAGTTCGCGTTGCGACAACCGCGCCTGAAGATCCTGCACCTCGATGCGCGCCTGCTCCAGCGCCTCCGCGCTCGCGCTCTTGAACCGCTCCAGTTCCATCGCCAGCGACGCTTCCGACGCCGACTTTTCCTCCGCGCGCGCCTCAAGGTCTTCCAGTCGCCGTTGTAGTTGCAGGAGTGCCTGTTCGCGGTCGTCGTGACCGCGCTCCGCGTCGCGCATCAGCCGCTCGCGTTCCTCGAGCTGTCGCTGCAGATCCCGTTTCTCGTGCCGCGCCTGCTCCAGCGCCTCCGCGCTCGCGCTCTTGAACCGCTCCAGTTCCATCGCCAGCGACGCTTCCGACGCCGACTTCGACTGCGCCTGGAGCCGCATGTCTTCCAGTTGCCGCTGCAAGTCCGCGATCGCGCTGCCGCGTTCGCCTTGCGTGCTCTCCGCGACGTGCACCGCCTGCTCGCGCTTCGAGAGCTGTTCCTGGAGGTCCCGCATCTCCGCGCGGGCCCGCGCCAGGGCCTCCGCGCTCGCGCTCTTGAACCGTTCCAGTTCCGCGGCGAGCGACGCCGACGCCGTGGATTTTTCCTGCGCCTGTTGACGCAGTTCCGCGAGTTGTCCCTGCAATTGCGCGATCGCCCGTTCGCGGTCCGCCGCGCCCGTCGACGCCTCGCGGTATGCGTCCTCCCGCGCCGCGAGCCGCTCCTGCAGCTCCGACATTTCCGACCGCGCCTGCGCCAGCGCCTCCGCGCTCGCCGTCCGGAACCGATCGAGTTCCGAGGCCAGCGACGCTTCGGACTGCGCCCGCTCCGCCGCTTCCGCGCGCATCTTTTCGAGTTCGTCGCGCAGCCGGTTCATCGCCGATTCGCGCGCCGTCGTGTTCGATTCCGCCTCGGAAATCGCCTGCTCGCGCGCCGTCAGCGTCGTCTGCAGCGATTGCACTTCCATCCGCGTACGTTCGAGGCTCGTCTCGCCAGACGACTGCGCCGTGCGGAGTTGTTCCAGTTCCCGGCGCAGCGCCTGGCCTTCCGCCGAGCTCTCGCGCGCCTCCACCGCAAGCGCGTCCAGCTTCGACTGCAAGTCCTTGATCTGCAGCGCGCGCTCCTGCGTGCGCAGTTCCGCCTCGCGGATCACCCGTTCGCGCGATTCCAGGCTCCGCTGCAAGTCCTCGACCGACCGCTTCGCCGATTGCAGCTCAACCGACTTCTGCAAATCGATCTCGCGCTGGCGCTGCAGTTCCTCCGCCAGGACCTTCTCGGACGTCGACGCGCGTTCAGCGTCGCGCTTCATCCGCTCCAGGCTGGCCTGCAAGTCCTTGATTGCCGCCGCGCGCTCCGCGTCACTCTTCTCCGACGCCCGGATCGTGTGCTCGCGCGCCTGCAGCGCCTGCCGCAGCGATTCGACCTCCTGCCGCGACGCCTCAATCTGTTTCGCCTTCGCCACGTCCACGCCGCGCAGCCGTTCGAGCTCGACGGCCAGTGATTTTTCCGACGTCGCCGCGTCCATCGACGCACGCCGCGCCAATTCCAACTCACGCTGGAGCCGTTCGACTGCTTCGCGCCGTTCCGCGTCGCTCTTCTGCGCCGCCGCGATGAGTTGTTCGCGGTCGCGCACCGCCGCGCGCAGTTCGTCCATTTCCGACTTCGCGCGGTCGAGTTCCCCCGAAATCTCGTTCTCGATCCCCCGCAGACGATCGAGTTCCTTGCTCAGCGCGCGCTCCGACGCCGACGATTCCGCCGCCTCGCGCCGGATCGATTCCAGTTCCGTCTGGAGCTGCGTGATCGCCTTCTTGCGCTCCGCCTCGCTCTTTTCCGACGCCGCGATGATCCGCTCGCGGTCGCGCAGCGAATCGTTCAGCGACGCCACGTCCCCGCGCACGCGTTCCAGCTCGGTCGTCTTCTCCGCGTCCACCTTGCGCAGGCGCGCCATCTCGACCGACAACTCGCGCTTGGCCTTCGAGGCGTCGTCCGCCTCCCGCCGCATCACGTCCAGCTCGAGCTGCAATTTCGCGATCGTCTGCTGCCGTTCCGCCTCGCCCTTCTCAGACGCCGCAATCGTCCGTTCGCGGTCGTGCAGCGCGTCCTTCAGCGACGACACCTCGTCGCGCGCCTTGTCCAGTTCGCTCAGCGTGTTCGCCTCGAGCGCCCGCAGCTTCTGCATTTCCGCCAGCAGCCGCTTCTCGGATTCCGCCGTCTCCTGCGCCTCGTTCCGCAGCCCGCCGAGTTCCGCCTGCAACCGCGCGATCGTCGCGTCCCGCTCTGCGTCGGTCTGCTGCGCCGCCGCGATTGTCTTCTCGCGCAACGCCAGTTCCGCCCGCAGCGCGTCCATCTCCCGGCGCGATTGCTCGATCGCCTCGTTGCGTTGCGCCTCCGCCTCGCGCAGCCGCCGCAACTCGTCCGCCAGTTTCTTCTCAGACGCCGACGAGTCGCTCGCCTCGCGCCGGATGACTTCAATCTCGCCCTGCAGCCGCGCCATCTGATCCTGGCGCTCCGACTCGCTCTTCTCCGCCGCCGCAATCGTCTTCTCGCGCAGCGACAATTCGTTCGCCAGCCGCCGCATCTCCGCGCGCGCGCCGTCCAGCGCCAGCGACTGATCGCGCTCTACCGTCCGCAGCCGCTCCAGTTCCGCCCGAAGCACGCGCTCGGATTCGGCGGACGTGTTCGCCGCCGACCGCAGCTGTTCCAGTTCCCCCTGTAGCCGCTCGATCGAGTCGTCGCGCTCGGCCTGGCTCTCCGTCGATGCCGCCAGCAGGTCCTCGCGCGACCGCAGTTCTTCCGCCAGCCGCCGCATTTCCTCCCGCGCCGACTGCAATTCCTTGTTTTTGCCCAGCTCGATCGTCCGCAGCCGTTCCAGTTCCGCCGACAATTGCGTCTCGGACTGCGAGGTCTCCTCCGCCTCGCGGCGAACGCGCTCCAGCTCCGACTGCAGATTCGTCAGCGCCGCCTCGCGCGCCGACCGGTCCACTTTCGCTTCCTGGACGGCGTGTTCGCGATCTTCGAGCGACCGTTGCAACGCCTCCATCTCCAGGCGCGCCCGCTCCAGCTCTTCCGCGTTGGCCTTGTCCGCCGCGCGCAACCGTCCCAGTTCGGACAGCAACTCGCGGTGCGAAATGGATTCCTGCTTGTCCGTGACGTGCAGCCGATCCAGGCTACGTGCCAGTTCCGCCAGCACGTCGTCCTTCGGCCCCGCTTTGCGCGCCGCCGCTCCTGCCGGGGACGCCGAGCTTGTCGAGGCGCCCGACAACGCCGCGCGCACTTCCGCGCGATCCGGCAGTTTCTTCGGGAGTTCGTCCGTCGCTTGGCCCATCGATTCGATGAGCGCGCGGACTTTCGTCTCCTGTTCTTCGAGGTGACGCTCGAGATCCACGCGCTGCGCGTCGTTCAGCAGGTCGCCCAACAGTTCGCCGTTGTGCCGCACCGACGCGATCCTCTCGCGCACGCGCTCGCACGCCGCCATCGCCTCCTCGCCGCGGCCGAGCATGAAGAGGTTGAGCGCCTCGAGCATCGCCACGCCCGCGCTGCCCGGGATCGACTCCTCGATTTGCAGCGCAAGGGCGTACGACGACTCATAGTCGTCCTGTCGAAGTAGTTCGCCGGCCCGACGGTATTTCTGTTCGGCATCCGCCGTGTACATGATCCCCCGGGTCGCCGTTCGCTCACGCGTCACCGGCATAGACACGCCCCCTGCCTGAACTATACCCGATTTTCCCCAAAATTTGCGCTTAATGGCTTCCCCCATATCGGGTTACGAACGCGCGCCCCGTCGCCTATCCAGCCCATTTTTCCCGCCGCCGCCCGCCCAATTTCGCACGTTTTTGGTATACTTTCTTGGTGCCGCGCGGCGCGCACCGGCTCGGGGGACGGGCCTCACCACTCGAAGGGGGTTCTCGGCATGGCTCAAGACGGTGCCATGCTTGTCATTTCGTGCAGTTGCGGGCAGAAAATGAAGGTGCCCGCCGGCGCACTCGGCAAAACCGCCACCTGCGTCAAGTGCGGCGAACGTCTCCGCATCAGCGTCGAGACCGCCGACCCCACCGATTCGCCCATCGCGGCGGAAGCGCCGCCCGCCAAGAAAAAGGGCGCCGCGCCCAAGGATACCCCCGCACCGGCCCCCGCCAAACCCGAGTCCGAAGGGCTCCGGCTCGTCCGCCAGCACGGCCTACTGAACGATCGCGCCGTCGAGGAAGCCCGCCTGCTCCAGCAGGATTTCGATCGCAGTCTCTGGGATGTCCTCACCGACATCGGCCATCTCACCTCGTCTGATTTCCACACCGTCATGTCCAAGCAGAAGGGCATCGCCAGCATCGATCTGCTCAACTACCACGTCCCGCGCGAAGTCCTCGACGTCGTCCCCGGCGACCTCGCCCACCGCGGCATGCTCGTCCCCGTCGATCGCCTCGGCAAGCTGCTCACGCTCGCCATGGCCTGCCCGCTCGACACCACCATCATTCAGGAAGTCGAGCAGCACACCGGCCTGCGCGTCAAGAGCATGCTCACCACCGTCGACGCCGTCCGTCGCATGATCGACACGTGCTACCCGAAATTTGACCGGCTCATGTTCGCCGACGAGACCGGCACGTCGCCCTTCCTCAAGGAATTCGAAAACGTCCTCGCCGTCAATGAAGTCGCGCGGCGCGTTTTGCAGCTCGATTCGTTCGCCCCGCCTAACGATACGGCGGGCGAAATCCGCGCCGTGCTCGATGCCGGCGGCAACGGCACCACGCTGCGCACCGTCGCCGACATGATCTCGATGGACCCCGTGTCCACCACGCTCGTCCTGCGCGTCTCCAATTCCGACGCCTACGGTTTCCCGCAGCGCGTGGACGGGCTTGGACTCGCCTGCACGCTCCTCGGCCCCGCCGCGATCGGCGCCGTCGTCACCTCCATCGAACCCAAGAGTTACCGCGGCGTCCGCGACGGCTTCGACTACGAACGCTTCTGGAAATGCTCCCGGTTCTGCGCCGAGGCCGCCCAGAGTATCGCCATGCAGGTGAACGCCCAGTCCGCCATCACCGCCTACACCGCCGCGCTCATCCACGACATCGGCCGGCTCGGCTTCGTCCACGCCGCGCCCAAGAGCTACCCCGCGCTCACCGAGGAACTCGCAGGTCCCGCGCGCGCCGACATCGAGATGCGCGTCTATCACATAACCTCGACCGAAGTCGGCTACATGCTCGCGCGCAAGTGGAACCTCCCGGGCAACCTCGCCGACGCGGTCCGCTACCATCGCGAACCCGAACGCGCGCGCAACGCGCGCGAACTCACCAACATCGTCGCCCTCGCCGTCATGATGGCCGACGCCTTCGAACGCGACTCCTCGTTCAACCTCGACCGCGCTGAAGGTCTCAGCGCCTCCCTCAAAATCTCCCGCTCCGAGACCGTCCAAATCTTCCAGGACACCAAGGAAAGCCTCGGCGGCACCAAAGCCCACGTCTGACCCCACCCTCGTTCCAAATTCTCTCGTCACGCCCAGCCACACCCTTGTCATCCCGAGCCTCTCCTGGCGTCCCAATCCACGCTCCTGTCATCCTGAGCCGCCCCTTGGCATCCTGAGCCACCCCTTGTCATCCTGAGCAAAGCGAAGGATCTCGCCAACCTATCGCTTCCCTCCACGTCAGAGCCGCGACTCCCACAAGTCGCGCGGGCGTCCCGCCTGCGCACTCCTCGCCGCAAGCGACACACCGTAGGGGCGGGGCCCCGTCCCCGCCCTACCCACGCTTGAGCACACCCTCCCAAAAAGGTTATGATCTTAACTAAGTGACCGGCGCTGACACGCTGTCACCCTCAGTCCGCCCGTTCCCCGGGCCCGGTTCACACCCTCGTACAAAGGATTTCGTCCATGAAAATCGCTGTCCTGATGAAGCGCGTCCCGGACACCGCCTCCGTCTTCAAAATCGGCGCCGACAACAAGTCCGTCGACACCGCCGGGCTCAAATACGTAATCAGCCCCTACGACGAACACGCCATCGAGGAAGCCATCAAGCTCAAGGAAGCCGGCAAAGCCGCCGAAGTCATCATCGTCACCGTCGGCCCCGAAGGCAGTCAGGAAACCATCCGCACCGCCCTCGCGATGGGCGCCGACCGCGCCATCCTCGTCAAGGATCCCGCAGCCGCGACCAGCAACTCGCGCGGCGTCGCGATGCTCCTCGCCGCCGCCGTCAAAAAAGAGGGCGCCGGGCTCGTCTTCGCCGGCAAGCAGGCCGTTGACGACGATGCCTCGCAAGTCCCCGAGCGCGTCGCCGAGATTCTCGAAGTCCCGCACGCGTCCGTCGTGACCGCGTTCGACCTGAACGGCAGTTCCGCCACGGTCGAACGCGAGATCGAGGGCGGCAGCATGAAAGTCGAATTGCCGCTCCCCGCCCTCGTCACCATCCAGAAGGGCATTAACACCCCGCGCTACCCGACCCTCCCGAACATCATGAAGGCCAAGAAAAAGGAAATTAAGGAATTGACCCTCGGCGATCTCGGCCTCACCGCCGACCAGATCGCCTCCGGCCTCGTCGTCGAAGGCATGGCCCTCCCGCGTCAGGATCGTCTCAACAAGGTCCTGCAAGGCACCAGCCAGGAACGCGTCGCTCAGTTGCTCTCCATCCTCCGCGAACAGGAGAAGGTCCTCTAGGCGGTTTCTTCATCCTCATGTTTATCACCATCGAACCTGAACGAACTCCAACAAGGAACCATCCATGAGCGTACTCGTCCTACTCGAACAACGCGGCGCGCTGAAAGCCTGCGCGCTCGAAGCCGCCTGCAAGGCCGGCCAGATCGCCAAAAAAGCCGGACTTGAGCTCAACGGCGTCTTCATCGGCCGTGCCCTCGAAGATCAGGCCGGCCAGCTCAACGGCTTCGGCATGAAGAAGGTCTTCGCCTACGAGAACGAGAAGCTCGAAC
>CAYUZD010000071.1:0-12980 GCA_964449475.1 uncultured Nitrospirales bacterium | reverse complement strand
TCGCCGACGTGGGCGGCGGCTCGATGTGTTCGATCGTGGGCGTCCTCGCGGCGGTCGCGCACCGGCAACAGACCGGACGCGGACAGTATGTCGATGTGTCGATGTACGACGCGTCGTTGCTGTGGAACGCGTACGCCGCGGCGTCGTACCTCGTCGGCGGGACCGTGCCGGGCTACGAGGAACTGCCGCTGAACGGCGGGACGCACTACGACTACTACAGGACGAGCGACGGGCGGTATATCTCCGTGGGTAGCCTGGAGCCGAAATTCTGGGAAGGGTTCTGCCGCGCGATCGGCCGCCCGGACTTCATCGAGCGGGTCGATCTGCCAGGGCCGAAGATGGACGCGTTGAAGGTCGAGATTCGCGCCGTGATGGCATCGAAGACGTACGCGGAATGGGTGGCGATTTTTGCGAAGGAAGACGCGTGCGTCGAGCCGGTGCTGCGGCTCGATGAAGCGCTGGCGCATCCGCAATGCGCGGCGCGTGAAATGGTCGTCGATGTGCCGAAACCGAAGGGCGGGTCGCAGAAGCAGGTGGGATTTCCCATCAAGTTCTCGGAGATTGAGCCGAAGTACGATCACATCGGCTGCGCATTGGGCGAGCATACGGACGAGGTGCTGCGTGCGGCGGGGTATGCGTCCGGCGAGCTTGACGCCTTGCGGGCGGGTCGTGTGTTCGGGTGAGGTTTGAGTCGTCGTCGACCCTGCTCTTCGCGTTGGCGAGAGAGCACGCCTAAGCTGAACCCCGCTTAGGCGTGGCACCCGGCGGGGACGAGATAGCTGTGTGTGCGAGATTGCTTCGTCGCAAACCCCGCTCCTCGCAATGACAAGTGGGGCTACCGCGCGAGGCGGCGGCGGAACGCGCGGAGGAACGCGTCGAACTCTTCGATTTTGAGGAGATGAGCGGCGACCGCGTAGACCGCGACGGCGGCCGCGATGGCCGTGGCGGTGTTGGTGAGCTGCGTCCAGAGGGTCGCGTCGCCGAGCGCGCGAAACATTACTTCGTGCGCGGCGTACGCGGCGGCGGACATGAGCATCGTGGCACAGGCGATGCGCAGGATCCCGTAGAAGAACGCGGGGTTGTACAGCGGGCCGACGGCATTCCACAGGAACACGTACAACAGCGCGGCGTTGATCGTGTAGCTAATCGTGCTGGACAGCACGATCCCGCGATATCCGAGCGGGCCGATGAGCACGAGAATGAGCAACACGTTGAACACCATGCTCAAACTCGCGATGACGACGGGCGTGCGCGTGTTTTGCGCGGCGTAGAACCCGGTCGCGAGCACCTTCACCCACGCGAACGAGAGCAGGCCCGCCGACGAAATGACGACGGCGGTCGCGGTCATGGCCGTCGCGTCCGGACCGAATTCCCCGCGCTCGAACAGCAACTGCACGATTGGCTGCGCGAGCACCATGAGTCCGGCCATCGAGGGCACGACGAGGAAGAAACTCTGGCGCAGGCCCGTTACGAGCACGTCGCGCATTTCAGCGGTCGCGTTTCGGGAGCCGGACTTCGATAGCGTAGGGAGGATGGCGACAGCGGTTGCGGAACCGAAAATCGAGAGCGGCAACTGGACGAGGCGCGTGGCGAGGAACAGCGCGCGGACGGTGCCGGCACCGAGGCCGTATGCGAACAGGCTTTCGACGAGCCGGTTCACTTCGCCCGCGGCCTGGCCGATGATGACGGGCAGTAGCAGCAGAAACATCTGGCCGATGCCGGGTTCACGGAACCCGAAGCGCGGCCGCCAGATGCCCGTCTCGCGGCCGAAGGCGTAATACTGCACGGCGAGCTGCGCGATGCCGCCGATCCAGACCCCCGCGAGCAGCGCATGGGCGGGATCGGGAAACAAGTCGCGCGCTAACAGGCACATGGCGATGAGTGCGACGTTGAGTAGCGCCGGCGTCCAGGCGGGCGTCGAGTAGTGGCCGAGCGTGAACAGCGGCGCGGTGCAAAAGACGGCAAGGCCGATGAAGAAGAGGTAGGGGAACGCCCACTGCGAAAGTTCGATAAGGTACGCGACGCGATCGGGCGCGATGGGATCCTTCCCGGTGAACTGGTCCACGAAATCTAGCGCGTTCATCAGGCCGGGGATGAGCAGAATGCCCGTGACGGTGAGCACGGCGAGCACGACAATCATCACGCCGAACGCGGACGCGACCAGTCGAGTGAAGTCGCGTTTTTTCCCTTGTTCGAGCCGCTCGGACATCACCGGCACGAACGCGGCGTTCGTCGCGCCTTCACCGATGATTTCGCGCAGCATATTTGGTAGGCGGAAGGCGACCACGAACGCGTCGAACGCGGCCGCCGGGATGAGCGCGGCGAAGACCTGGTCTCGCACGAGACCGAGGACGCGGCTGATCATTGTGCCGCCGGCGAAGATCGCGGCGTAGCGGGAATGTTGGGCGTTGGCGTCAGCCACGGCGCGGACGTTTTTGCGGAGGCGGCGCGGCCGCGCGCGGCAGAAGCAGTCCGGCCGCGAGGAGTACCGCGGCGAGGGAGTAGATGCCCCACGGCAGCCAGCGGTGCACCTCGATGAGCGGCTGCGGCGCTGCGGGGGCGAGACTGAACGCGCCGACGAGCCGCGCCATCACCAGCGCGTCGGGCGGTAGATCGCTGCGGACGGGGTAGAGGTTTGGGCCGTTCTCGGCGAGCAAGTCGACGGGCGTGAACCGTCCGTAGGGGTCGAAGACGCCCGAGATGCCGGTGTTCGCGGCGTGGACGAGCGGCAGGCGCGTCTCGACGGCGCGCATGCGGGAGATTTCGAGTTCCTGCGGGATCGCGGTGCTATGGCCGAACCACGCGAGGTTCGTGATGACGGTGAGGAAATCCGCGTTCTCGCGGCGTAGGCGGTTCGACATCGGCGGGAAGAGCATCTCGAAACAAATGAGCGGCCCGAGCGTGCGGCCGTCCACGGAAAACGTCCGGACATCCGAGCCGGCGGTCAGATTGCCGATCGTCGGCACCAGCGAGTTCATGAACGGGAGGTAGTCCGACAGCGGGACATACTCGCCGAACGGCGCGAGATGGATTTTGTCGTATCGGCCGGCCCGGTGACCGGATTCGTCGATGAGCACGGCGGAGTTGTAGTCGCGCGTCGCGTCGAGAATGCCCGCGCCGGCGAACAGCGTGAAGCCGCCCTCTCGGACCGTGCGTTGGAGCATCTCGCTTACTTCGGGCGAGTCGATGTCCGCGAGGATCAGCGCCTCCGGCCAGACCATGAGGTCGATGTCCTCCGTCCGCGCGAGCGCGATGGACTTTTCGCTCGCGTTGCGGATAGTTTCGAGCCGGTATTCGCGGTCCCACTTCATTTCGAGCGAGAAATTCGATTGTAGAACGCCGACCTTGAGCGGATCGGCGCCGGCCGCGGGCGCCTTCAGGACAAGAAATCCGACGCCGTGCATGACGCCGAGCACGGCCAACGCGCCCGCGAACGAAAACGCGGCGCGTTTGCCGCGCCCAATCGCGTCCGCGAACAGGCCGTTGACCAGGACGATCAGGAACGAGACAATTGCGACGGTGCCGATCGCGCCCCATTGGAGCGTGTAGGGGTTGTTGCCCTGGGAGTAGCCGAGCGCGCTCCAGCCGAATCCGGTGAAGACGGTTGACTGCGCATGCTCGATGACGAGCCAGAACGCGGCGAGCGTCCACGGTCCGCCGACGGCGGGGCGGCGTTCGTTCAGCAGACGCCAGAGCCCGCCCACCGGTGCCCAGAACAATGCGAGGACGACGCAGAGCATTTGCTGGCCAAGTACCGCCCAGCCGCCGGCCCACATGATGTTTGCGAGGAGCCATTGCAATAGCAGGACGTGAAAGACAAATCCGGCGACGAAGAAGTGGAGCGCCGTTTCGAGCGGCTCGAGTCTTTTCGTGCGCCATAGGAGCGGGACCAAGGCGACGAACGCCAGCGGGGAGAGGTGGAAGCGTGGGAAACAGAGCGAGAGCAGTACGCCCGACGCGATCGCGGGAAGGTAGCTTCGGAATGTCCCCCACATTGGCGCTGCGACTCCCGGCTGAACCGGCCCCCGCGCCAGACGTTAGCGCTCCGTCCGCATCAAGTCAATTTCGTCCTGGATGGTGCTCTCGTTCTGCCAGCTTCCGTTCTTCCAGAAGTCGAGCGCGCTGTTCGCGGACGGCGACATCTGGCGCAGGTCGACGACGGTGGGCGCGACGAAGATCAAGAGCTGGACGTTCTGAATCTCTGACCGTCGGCCACGGAACGGGATGCCGAGGAGGGGGATCTTGCCGAGGACTGGGACGCGGCGCTCGGTGCGGCGCGTGACGCGACTGGAGAGTCCGCCGATGACGAGCGCCTGGCCGTTGGGCACGAGCACTTCGCCTGTCTGCGAACGTGTCGCGAACACCGGCAGTTCAACGCCGCGGACGTTGTCGATACGCGCGACATCGCTCACGTCGAGCTTGGTGATCTGGAGGTGGACGAGATTGTCCGGGCGAACGTGCGGCTTGATGCTCATGTTGACGCCGACGTCTTCGAAGGTGACCTTGAGTTGCGGGTTTCCCTTGGCGTCGTACTCGAGATCCTGGTACGGAATTTTGCCGCCCGCACGGATTTCGGCGGTCTGGCCCTCGATCACGAGCAGTTCCGGCTTCGAGATGAGGTCCACGTCGTTATTGCGTTCGACCGCGCGGAAGACCCCGTTCAACTGGCCGTGATCGTCGGCGATGAGAGAAAACGTCATGCCGGCACCGCTCTGCGTCTGCAGGCCGTCGCTGAGATTGCCGGAGAGGTCGGGCCGGAGCGGCGGCGGGAACACGGTCTGGTCGGGCGCGGGCAACGTGACGGAGAAATTCGGATTGAAGGGATCGAACACGTTTGTCTGGATCTGCTGGACAACGTCGTCGCCGTTCTCCGCGAAACGGCGATAGGAGAGGTTCGCGCCGATGTCGCGCAGTCCCTGTTCGTTCGTTTCGCTGATCCAGACGTGCATCTGGACCTGGCGGAACGCGATCTGGCCCGGTTCGCCTTCGGCCTTGACGACGATGTCGCCCTCAGGCTCGGCCTGGC
Source organism: uncultured Nitrospirales bacterium (assembly GCA_964449475.1). Lineage (GTDB taxonomy): Bacteria > Hydrogenedentota > Hydrogenedentia > Hydrogenedentales > VFKU01. The sequence goes on along the minus strand of CAYUZD010000071.1, from coordinate 7,954 downwards.
CGTGCGCCGTCATGGGAAGCGCACAGGCCGCGATCGCGACGGTCAGCCTGACTATGGTGGATGCGCGCGTCACGGCTGGTCTTCCTTCGGCTCGACGGCGTCCGAATCGCCCGATTTTTCGTCCTTTTTCCCCGTGAAGATCCCCGCGATGTCCTGCGTTACTTCGAGAATCACGTCCGTCGGTGACCGGCGTTTGCTGGCTTCCTGCTGGATGAATCCGAGATCGTCCGTAATCGAGAAGCCGGGGCTCCACGTTTCGGCTTTGATCAGGAACACGAGTTCGCGGCGGCTTTCCTCGGTGTCGCGGTTGCCGAAGGTAGCGGAGAGCGGTGAACCGGCGAGGTTATTCGAGAGGAAACCGCCGACGAGTTTCGACGCGGCGTCCTCGGCCTGGTTGAGCAGAGGAATGCTCGTGATGCTCTTTGCCTCGGAATTTCGGTAGAGGCCGCCGAGCATCAGCACCTGACCCTGACGGACCCAGACGTGCGTCTGCATGCTGCGCGAGATGAATTCGGGCACGCTGATCGCGTTCTCGCCTTCCGTGAATTCTTCGCCTGAGGTGGCTAGTTGATCGTCCAGCGCGATGACGATGCGCTGACCTTCTTCCTTGACCGTGGCGTAGACGTCGAGACGGATGAACGTATCCTCTTCCGTCTCCCAATTACCGTCGTCGTCGATGACTTCCGGCGCACGCAGGCTCAGCGTGACGCCGGTGTCCTGGAACTCGGTGATTTGGATGGTGGTCGAGCCGACAACGCGCGTGCTTTCGTAGGGGATCTTGTTGTTCGTGCGAATGATGGTCGGCTGGCGGTCGCCCACCATGACCATCGCGTGCGGCCGCGACAGGATGAACGCACGGTTCTCGTCCACGAGAGCCTGGAGCACCACCTCGAGTTCGGCGTCGCCGATGCTGATGCGGTCGAGGAAGACCGTGATCCCGGCCGCGGTGGACGTGGGAAACGTCAGGTCCACCGTGCCGATCCCGTCGGCATTCTGGTCGACTTGTCCGAAGGGTTGCGCGCGCGGCAGGCGGCTGAAGAACGCGCTCAAGCCCGTCTCGATGCCCTTCGTGGCCTGGAACTCGATGATCTTCACAGAAACGACGACCTGTTCCGGGGCTTGCGCGTGCGCCCGCGCGGCAACCAGGAGTAGCGCGCAGAGCAGTCCCGCGCCGCGCTGGAGGTAACGCCACTGCATCCGTTCCGTCCTTGTCTGCCGGCTCATCGCCGGAATGAAACCGTGTAATCGTAGCGATCGATACTTTCCAGTTCGCGGAAGTTCGTGAACCGCACGCTCATCGCGCGGATCTCGCCGGGCCGCACGTCGCCCAACGGCACGGTTTGCGTGTCATAGACGATGTTGCCGAAGCCGTAGATGGTAATCGTGATCTCGACGCCGTAGAGCATGCTGGTCCCGCGGTTCACGGCCTGGCCGGTGACGACGAAGAAGCGGGGGACCTGTGTGAACGAATCGCGGATCGCGCCGAATGAGGCGAGGTTGTAGACGGCGAGCGGGTTCTCGGTGCGTTCTCGCGTGCTGAGTTCCTGCGGCGTGAGCAACGTGTGCGTACCGTCCGTATGCACCTCGATGTGGTCCGTGAACGCTTTTGCCTGCGCGAACGCCGGGTCGCGGTCCTTCACGGCGAAGTAGATCTTGGCCGCGGGTTCGTAATCGCCGCGGGCCCAGAGCGCGTTCGCGAGGCGGACGGCGAGATCGTTCGACGAGGGGTTCGACTGCAACTCGGTGCGCAGCGATTCGATCTCTTGATCGAGCGTGGCGGCGGACGGGAACTCCGTTTCGTAACGCGCCAGGAGGACTTCCATGCGTCCCCTCGCGTCGTCGGCGTGTTCGCCGTCCGGCGCGCGGCCGACGTACATGCCATAGGCCGAAATCGCGTCCTTGAGGCTGCTCAACGCTTCATAGGCCACGCCGAGTTGGTACTGCGCCTCGAGCGCTTCGCGGGAATCGGGGAAACGCGCGACGACTTCGTGCAGACGGCCGACGGCGGCCGCGGGATTACCAGCCTGCAGGAGGCCCATGGCGTCGCTCAGGATGGCGCGGGCGGAATGCTGCTCGAAGGTTGACTGCGAGGTGTTGTACCGGTCGTTCGGCGCGGAACTTGAACAGCCGACGCCGAGAATCGCGATCGCAGGCAGGGCCGCCAGCCGCAGCGAGCGCACCACCGCCCGGGCCAAGCGGCTATTCAGCCGTGATGCGGTCGACGACCGCGGCCGTAACGTCGTCGCACTCGACGGGTGGGTCCAGTTTCCCGAGGTAGCCCTTTTCCGTGATGAGGTCGTAATCCGTTGCGCGTCCGACGACGCCGATGGCCCGGTGAACCCTGTCGGTCGCATCGCTCACCAAAATCCAATACTTGGCCGTGCCATGATCCACCTTCTTTTTTATGATTTCCTGGAATTCCGGTGTAGCTTCGAGGGCTTCGTCCATGCTGAGTTCGGCGGGATTGGCGAAGGACGCGGGCGAACCAAAGTAAATGCGGGTCTTTTCGATTTGCGCGTCCGGGATGGAATGCGCAGCGGCGGCGGCGAGTACAGGTATCGCGGCGATAAGTGCCGTTACCCAAGCCATGTTCCAGCGTGTCATGTTCCCCAAGTCCCCAAGAGTTTGCCGCGCGGCTTCTTGCGAGCCGGTACCAGCTTGCGGCATGCGACGTTGCTGAGCGTCTGCTCGTTTGCTCCTTGGATACAGCCTGGTTGGCGGATTCCCGCGCAGCCCGGGGCTCTATCGACTTTTACCACAGGATCTCGGCCCCCTGCACTGCCCCCAGACGGCAGCCGAGTCCTACGCGGCTTAATGCCGGGTCGGGGCGAAAGGTTCCAGAAGTGCGGAAGAAAGATTCCAAAGCGGCACCATTATGGAGCATATATGGCCAATAATTGGATAAAATGTGATGAAACTTTCTCGCGAAATGACGCGTCGCCGCGCCGCCGGGCGTCCACGGAGTGCGGATTGACACCCGTTAGCGGGTAGAATTGTCCGGGCAACCTTCCGCGCGAATCGGGGGATTGATTGCAATCGATGGATCAACGCGTTAACACCGTGTCCGACCTGCACCTGTTCTGCCGGCGCTCGTTGGCGCAGCGATACATGCCCGCGATCGAGACCGCGGCGGCGGACGCCGATGTCTTCGTGTTCAACGGGGACACGTTCGATTTCCGGTGGAGCTGTTACGCGACCGCGGCGGAAACCTCGCGCGAGGCGGTGAAGTGGCTCGAACGCATCGCGCAGGACTGCCCCGAGACGCGGTTCGAGTTCCTGCTGGGCAATCACGACCACGTGCAGGTGTTCATTGACTCGCTGCACGACCTGGCGGAACGGACGCCGAACTTTAACTGGCACCCGTACTACCTCAAGCTGGGCAACGCGCTGTTTCTGCACGGCGACGTGTCGATCCGCAAGATGACAGCGTCGGACCTCGAGCGGTTCCGGAACGGCTGGCTCTACGAGGAGTCCCGCGGCGAATTCGTGAACTCGGTGTACGACATAGCGTTTCGCGCGAAGGTGCACTGTGCGATCAGCCGGCTCGCGTTTCCGACTCGCGTGACGATTGAGCGCGTCCGGCACTACCTGGACAGCATCGGCGAAGGCGCGGGGTCCACGACGGAGTCGGTGTACTTTGGCCACACGCACTGCATGATCAACGGCTACGACTACCTTGGCCAGCGTTTCTTCAACGGCGGCGCGCCGATGCCGGGCCTCGATTTCAGCGTAATGTCCGCGCGCGTCGCGGCCTAGCTGGCCGCCGGCGCGATCACGTCGAACGCCGCGGGGAGAACGCGGCATTTCACCGGGAGAAAGCCCGCCGGTTCGCCGTCGATGTGGTAGGCGACCGGCAGATTCGACGCGGCCTCGAGCGTGAACTCCGCGCCTTGCCGATACACCACGTCCTTCCGGTTCGGGAAACCCGGACTCCAGACGGCCAACGCGAGCCGCGCGAGTTTCGGCACGCTGAGCCGGTGCATCGCGCACAGGTCAAGCCGGCCGTCGTCGATACGCGCGCGGCGCGTCACGGGGAAGACCCCGGCCGAGAACCGGCAATTGGCGACGATCACATACGTGGTCGAATCCGTGGCGACTTCACCGTCCACGGTGACGCGGACGGGAGCGTGGTTGAAGTGAAACACGCTGCGCACGGCCGGCACGACCCACCGGACCAGCCCGCGCGGCCCGTTTTTTTGCGCCGCGACCTGTTTCGCGATCGCGGCGTCGAGTCCCGCGCCGATGCCGAGCAAGAACCGGCGGCCGTTAGCTTCGCCGCCGTCGATGCGGCGCACGCGACGGTTCGTGACGAGCTTGGCGAACGCCACGACGTTCTTTCGCATGCCGAGTTCTTTCGCGACGACGTTGGCCGTGCCGGCGGGGTAGAGCGCGAGCGCGGGCAGGGGAGGCCGCAATCCGTTCAACACTTCGTTGGCCGTGCCGTCACCACCGACGGAGACGACGACGTCCGCGCTGACTCCGCCCGCAATGCTTTCGGCCTCACCGGCGGCCTTCGTGACGGTGACCTCGACCGACTCGACCCGCGGCGCGAGGACGGCGCGAATTTCCTCCGCGATCTGCGCGCCGCGGCGTCCGCCCGACGCGGGATTGGCGATGATGAAGACCTTCATGCGGGCGGGGCGGCTCCAGGCGCGCTAGTGCGTAAGGGCGTAGACGACGAGATTGATGCCGATGGGGTACGACTTCTTGACCGAGAACTCGCGGAAGTATTCTTCGCTTTCGCGTTCCTTTTCCCAGCCGTCGGCGATGTCGGTATTGTGCGTCATCAGCACCATGAGCCGGCCGTTCTTGTCCCAGATGCCGCGGAAATGCGGCTCGGCCGTCTCCGCGCCGCGCTCGGACGTGCTGCCGTCGCGCGTCGAACTCCAGTACTGAATCGACGGCACCTGGGGGACTTCGTTCACATCGAAGACGATGTGAAAGAGTTCGTGCGAGAGCGGAATGTCGCGGATGGGGTATTCATCCGGCGGCAGGACCTGGTTCATTTCGTAGACCCAGTTTTTCCACGCGGTCTCGCCCCAGAAATCGTCGACATGGAGGAACCCGCCCGCGAGAAGGTACTTGCGCAAGGACGCGGCCTCCTCCGACGTTAGACCGCACGTCCCCGCGTCGGACATGAAGATAATGGGGTAGTTGAAGAGTGCGGGGTCGGTCAGCGTCAGGATTTCCTGGTGCGGTTCGCCGTTTTCGTCGCGATTGATCTCGATGGTCGTGAGTTCGGCGAGCCGCAGCATGAAGTTGTAGCCTGAGTCAGGCCAGTCGGTAGACCAGCCGAATCCGAGCGGTTCGTCCCAGCCGTTATTGCTGTAGCGAATCGTGCAGAAGGTGAATTTCTCGCCGGGAAACTTGGAAAGTTTCGGCGGGTCGGGGAACCGGCGGTACCGCTGGTCCCAGAACTGGGCTGATGCCGGCGTGGCGAAGCTGAGCGCGATGGAAAGGAGCAGGAGACTTGTTGCGGATCGGGCGAGCGCTATTTTCGCCGCGGTACGTCCCATCGCTCCGGTCTCCTTGACTTGACGACAGTTTACCCTTTTTCCGGCCGTTGTTTCCGCTGCTGCACAGATTGCTCGGAGAATCGTTGTAAGGCATGCGGGAGAGTCGGTTGCGAACCCGGGCCAATAAACGGTGTCAAAGTATCCGAGGCCGCAGTAAGGCCGGCAGGAGCAGTGCGATGAAGCGCGTGATGGCAGGGTTATTGGCGTTGGCGAGCGTGGGCGCGGCGGCGCAGGGTCCGCCGCGGGAATCGACCGAGTCCGACCGGATTGAAGTGTCGGTGACGGCGTACAACAACGGTCTTGCGCTCGTGCGCGACGTGCGGCGGCTGAGCCTGCCAGGAGGCGAGTCGGGGCTCAAGTTTTCGGATGTGGCGGAGCATATTCGCCCGGAGACGGTCAGCCTGCGCGTGCTCGGGTCGGGCCGGGCGCTGCGCGTGGTCGAACAAAATTACGAGTACGACCTAGTGAGCCCTCAAAAGCTGATGGAGAAATACGTCGGGCGGACCGTGCGGCTGGTGAATTTCCAGGACAGCGTCGGCTTCAAGTCGGTCGACGCCGAACTGATCAGCATGAACCAGGGGCCGGTGTACCGGGTGGACGGCCAGATTTTTCTCGGCCACCCCGGCCACGTCGTGTTGCCCGAGATCCCGGACAACCTGACCGCGCGGCCGTCGCTGATTTTGACGATCGACGCTCAGGCCGGACAACAGGACGTAGAAGCGTCGTACCTGACGAACGGAATCTCTTGGCGCGCGGACTACGTCATCACGCTCGCGCGCGACGACAAGCGGCTCGACCTCGACGGGTGGGTGACGCTCGACAACCAGTCGGGCGCGACATATTCGGACGCGAAGGTGAAACTTGTCGCGGGAGACGTGAATCGCGTGCAAGACATGGAGATTCGCGAACGAATGGATCACTTGAAGTCTCTCGGCTACGCCGCGGATCAGGCCATGCCTGCGCAGGAGGCGTTCGCCGAGTTCCACTTGTACACGCTGCCGCGGCGGACGTCGATCAAGCAGAACCAGTCCAAACAGGTCGCGTTGCTCGCGGCGGACGGCGTTGCCGCGGCGAAAAAGTACGAGTACCGGGGCCGGGTCGAGTACTTCAGCCAGCGGATGCCGAGCCTGGAAAACGAACGCGTGCACGTGCTGCTCGAATTCCGAAATGAGGAGGAGAACGCGCTCGGGATGCCGTTGCCCGGCGGCGTGATGCGGATTTACCAGGAGGACAGCGAGGGCATGCTGCAGTTCGCGGGCGAGGACCGCATCCAGCACACGCCGAAGGACGAGACCGTGCGGCTGATGATGGGCCGCGCGTTTGACGTGGTCGGCGAGCGCGTGCAGACGGACTACCAGGTCATCAGCGGCAACGTGTTCGAGAGCGAGTACCGCGTGACGTTGCGCAATCACAAGGAGCAGGATATCGTGGTGGACGTGGTCGAGCCGATGCCGAGCGATTGGCGCGTGCTGACGAGTTCGATGGCGTTCGAAAAGCGCGACGCGCACACGGCGGTGTTTTCCGTTCCGGTCAAGGCCGACGGGGAAGCCGTGGTGACGTACCGCGTCCGGGTGAGGTACTAGATATGAATCAGGCATTTGCAGGGGTTCAAGCGTTCACGTTGGCGGTGGCCATCGCGTGGGGTGCGGCGGCGCAGGAGCGCGGCGGGCAGGTGCAGCTCGACGACCCGCTGCAGGGCAAGTTGCGCGACACGGAGACAACGCTCGAGGACCAGACGGACGTCGCCGTGACGGTCTACAACAACGACCTAGCGCTCGTGCGCGACCGGCGCAAGATGAAGCTGTTCCCCGGCGAGATTTCGCTGCGGTTCATGGATGTCGCGCAGATGATCCGTCCGGAAACGGTGAGCCTGCAGTCGGTGAGCGATCCGGGGTCGATTCGCATCGTCGAACAGAATTATGAATACGACCTGATGAGTCCCGCCAAATTGATGGAGAAATACGTCGGGAAGACCGTGCGGTTGGTGAATTTCAGCAACGAGCTTGGGTTCACGTCGGTGGACGCGGAACTGCTCAGCGTGAACGAAGGGCCGGTGTACCGCGTCGGCGGCGAGATTTTCCTGGGGCATCCCGGCAGCGTGGCGTTACCGGAGCTGCCGAAGGAGCTGATCGCGAAACCGTCGCTCATTTGGCTGCTGGACAATCGTGGCGAGGAACAGGAGGTAGAAGCGACGTACCTCACGGGCGGCATCTCGTGGCGTGCGGACTACGTCGTGCATATCAACAAGGAAGAGACGGCTGCGGACATCGACGCGTGGGTGACGCTGGACAACAATTCCGGAGCGACATACACGAACGCCAAGCTCAAGCTGGTCGCGGGCGATGTGAACATTGTGCCGCAGGCGATGCCCATGGCGCTGGGTCGCGGCGTGGCGATGGAGGCGGCGATGGCGCCGCAGATGGCCGAGGAAGCGTTCG
>CAYUZD010000070.1:10166-12998 GCA_964449475.1 uncultured Nitrospirales bacterium | reverse complement strand
GAGCGGCTACTTCGTCGGCAAAGCGCCGTATGGATACCGCAATGTGCGGCGCGACGGGCGCAGCGTGATTGAAGTTCACGCGGAACAAGCGCTGGCGGTCCGGCGCATCTTCGAGTTGTACGCGTACCACAACAAGACGATTGACGGCGTGCGCGAGTCGTTGCACGAGCAGGAAATTCGTTATTCGTCATCACAGCCCAAGTTCACGCGGAGCAAAGTTCATTCGATTCTCCTCGACCGCGCGTACGTGGGCGAAGTCATGTACAAGGGGCAATGGTATCCCGGCGTGCATGAACCCATCGTGGATTCCGCCATATTCGGCCGCGTGGCGGCGCTGCTCGGAGCGAAGGTCTACCAGTCGAACGAACTAACGTACGCGGGCGGCTTTGTGTCCTGCGGTCACTGCCAGCGAGCGGTGACGGGCGAGCGGGTGCGTAAGAAATCGCGAGACGGAGAGCGTAGCTATATCTACTACCGCTGCGCGGGGTACACGGCGGACGGCCATCCGCGTGTCCGGGTGGCGGAGAAGGCGTTTGACGCCCAGGTGATGGACCTGTTCGCCTCGATGCGCATCGAGGATGAGCGTCTGCGCAAATGGATTGTGCGGGTGTTGAAGGAAAAGAGTCAGGCGAACCGGCGCGAGACGGAGAACGACCGCGAGAGGTTGCGGCGCGAACTCACCCAGGCCCGCAAGGAGGCGGATACGCTGCTCTCCATGCGCCTCATGGATGAAATTGACCCCGACACCTTCAAACGAAAGAACGGCGAACTACAGGGCCGTATAGCGCGTCTGCAATTGCAGGTGGACGTAGCCGACAAGGACGACGCGGAGAATCGCGACCTGGCCGTCAAAGCGTTTGAACTTTCACAAAGCCTTCGGGAGAAATGGCTTAGCGCTGACGCGCCGACCAAACGTCACTTGCTGCAAATCATCTGTTTGAACTGCACGATGGAAGGAGAATCGCTCGTATTCACGGTACGAAAACCATTCGACCTGCTGATGAACGGAGCGATTGTGAAAGATGGTCGGGGCGGCGGGATTTGAACCCGCGACCTCTACACCCCCAGTGTAGCGCGCTAACCGGGCTACGCTACGCCCCGACGGGGTTGGACGGCGCCTAATCTTTCGTGTCGGCCGGCTCGTCGAGCAGGTCGAGCAGAGTTCGCGCTTCGGTCTCGATGCGGTCGAGCAGGTCCGCGGCGTCGCCTCGCGTTTTCGGCGGCGCTTCGCCGGCGAGTTCGCGGGCGAGCGCGCGCACCGCTCCGTCGCCTGTCATCTGCTCGTCGCGCAGCAATTCCTTGATGCGCCGCGCGATCGCCAGGTCGCGCTCGGAGTAGACGCGCCCGTTCCGGCGGTCCCGTTTCGGCCGCAACTGGGGGAATCGTTTTTCCCACTTTCGCAGCACGTGATCCGGAACGCCGAGCGCGTCGCACACCTCGCGTATCCGATAGCGGCGTTCGTCCAAGCAGCCTAGTCTAGCGCAATTCTGAAACCTTGCACAACCGGCGTCGGCCCGCGGTTTCACAGCCGCCGCCCGCGTTGGCTATACTCCGCGCGTTACGGGGCAGGGCTGATCGGGGATACGGATTCACGATGCACACGTTGCGGTTGGGGTTCATTGGGGCGGGCTTTATCGCGCGGTTCCACGCGGTCGCGCTCAAGCAGGTGCGCGGCGTCGAACTGACCGGGGTCGTTTCGCCGAATCGAGCGGCATCCTTTGCCGAGTTCGCGCGGAAGAGCGGGCTGGGCGACTGCAAGGCGTACAAGACGGTCGCGGAACTCTGCCGGAACTGCGACGTGGTCTGTATTCTTGCGCCGAACCATTTGCGCGTCGAACTCATGCCACAAATTGTCGAGGCGGTGAAGGGCGGCGCGAAACTCCGGGGCATCGCGTGCGAGAAACCGCTCGGCCGGAATGTCGAGGAGGCGGAGCAGCTCGTCCGGCTCGCGACGGCGACCACGCTACCGACAATCTATCTCGAAAACCAGATCCACATGCGGCCGTTCAAACGCCAACTCGAACAACTCGCGCCGCAACAGCGGGCGATGGGGCCGATGACGCTCGTACGCGCGTCAGAGGAACACGGGGGGCCACATGAACCGTGGTTCTGGGACCCGGTGCGGCAGGGGGGAGGCGTCCTGTCGGACATGGGCTGCCACAGCATCGCCGCGGCGTGGTACGCGCTGACGCCGCTCGGCAAACCGCTGACGTTTCTGGAGCCCATCCGGATCAACGCGGAGACGGCGCTGCTCAAGTGGGGACAGAAACGCTGGCGCGAGGATCTGAAGAAACGCACCGGTGTCGACTACGCGGCGACGCCCGCCGAAGACTTCGCGACGGGCATGATCACGTTCCGCAATCCGGAAACGAAGCAACTGTCGAAGGCGCAGTTCACGACGTCGTGGATGTACGAGAAGCAGGGCCTGCGGCTCTACATGGACGGCATGGGGCCCGGATACGCGTTCGAGTTCAACACGCTGCAATCGCCGCTCAGCGTGTTCATTGGCGACGCCGCGGCCGAGGCGGTCGCGGACGCGGAACTCGCGCTCGAAAAATCTACCGCGTCGCGCGGGCTGCTCGCGGTGCATGCGAACGAGGCGGACCTGTATGGATATACGGACGAGTTCGAGGATCTGCGCGACGCGATCCTGCTCGGGCGGCCGCCCCTGGCGGACTGGAAGTATGGCCTCGAGATTACGCGCTTGTGCCAGGCGGCCTACATGTCCGCCGAGATGGGCAGAACGATTAACCTGGAAGACCCGGTCATTCGCCGCGAACTTGTCACCTACAAGTCCGCGATCGCGCAGGGCCGGGGCCGCGAAGTGCTGCA
>CAYUZD010000070.1:0-10066 GCA_964449475.1 uncultured Nitrospirales bacterium | reverse complement strand
CTCATCTTCCCGCTGGAGGACTGGCACAACCACGGATCGACCGTGGTGGTTTGCCCGAATGGCGACTTAATGGTGTGCTGGTTCCACGGGTCCGGCGAGCGCCAGGCTGACGACGTCGTTATTCTCGGCGCGCGCAAGGTTGCCGCGACCGGCAAGTGGACACCGCCGTTCCTGATGGCGGACACGCCCGGGTTTCCGGACACGAATTGCACGATGGTCATCGATCCACAGGGCCGGTTGTGGCTGATGTGGCCCACGATCCAGGCAAACACCTGGGAATCGGCGCTCATGAAGTACAAGGTATCGAGCGACTACATGCAGCCCGAGGGCGCGCCGAAGTGGGATTACCTGGAAATCATGCACGTCAAGCATGCGGACGACTTTGCGGACAAACTGAAGGCGAAGACCGAGGAATACGTCGGCCAGGCGCAACCGTGGCCGGCGCGCGTGCAGCAGTGGGCCGACAACAACTACGCGCAGGCCGCGGACAAACTCACGAGCCGTATCGGCTGGTTCACGCGCGCGCACCCGAAGTTCCTGCCGGACGGCCGGCTGCTCGTGGGGCTCTATTCGGACGGCTTCTCGATCTCGCTGGTGGGCATTACGGACGACCTCGGCGCGACGTGGCACTACAGCGAGCCCATCGTCGGCGGCGGGAACATCCAGCCGAGTTTCGCGTTGCGGAAAGACGGAACGCTCGTCAATTACATGCGCGACAACGGCCCCGCGCCGAAGAAGGTCCACGTCTCCGAGTCCACTGACCGTGGCGAGACGTGGAGCAAAGTCTACGACCACGCCGAGTTCAGCAATCCCGGCGCGGGCCTCGAGATCGCGAACCTGAACGACGGCGACTGGGTCTGCATCCTGAACGACCTGCCCACGGGCCGCCACGAACTGACCGTCGCACTGTCCGGCGACGAAGGCCGCACCTGGAAGTGGAAACGCCGCCTGGAACAGCGCGCGGCGGGGGAGGGCGCGTTCCACTACCCGTCTATTACGCAGGCGCCTGATGGCACGATCCACGCGTCGTACAGCTACTTCATCGACAAGCCCAGCGACGGAGAAACCAAGGGCAAGTCCATCAAACACGCGGCATTCAACAAGGCGTGGATCAAGGCGGGTGACGAGAATTGACTCGCCAATCGGAAATTAGGCTACCCTAGGATCGACGGCGTCGGAGCGCAGAAGATGAGATCGAACCAAACCGTTAAGATTGCCGGATGGATAGCGCGCTTGGGGCTGGCGGCTGCGTTCTTGTCAGCCGTTGCCGATCGATTCGGGCTGTGGGGTGAGCCTGGAACACCAGGCGTGGCGTGGGGGAGCATCTCGAACTACGAAGCGTTTGTGGCGCAACTTAACTGGTTTGTACCGACTTCGCTCGTTCCTGTCGTGGGTTGGACCGCGACGATTGCCGAGGTCGTGATTGCGGCCGGATTGTTAATCGGTTGGCAACTCCGGTGGTTTTCACTTGCGGCGGCGATACTCTTGACGCTGTTCGGGTCCGCGATGGCGGTCGCGCTTGGGCTGAAGGCACCGCTCGACTATTCGGTGTTCTCCGCCGTGGGCGCTGCGGCGCTGATATTTGCCGTGGCATGCGGTGAGAGCGTACGCACGACGGAGGACCGGTCGGCCTAAGGCAAGTTAACGAAGAGCGGTGGCCGCGGAGTGCGTCACGGATTCTACGGAGTACGGATTAAAGTGGCCGGTCGAAGCCGGCGCGTCACGGTATGTTGATTGAACAGGAATACACCTGCCCGCACTGCTGGCAGACGAATGTCGTCCAACTCGACCTCACTGTACGTTCGCAGACATTCATCCAGGACTGCGAGGTCTGCTGCAACCCGATCGAGTTCCGGTATGCGTCGCGTGGCGGAGAACTCGCCAGCTTCAGCTACGAATCCACCGCGGGGTGATGCGGTTGGTTATTGCGTCTTATTGGATGCGGCGTCGATCAACTCGATCATCGCAGGATTGTTCTTTCGCTTCGCCAGCGCCAAAATCGAGCCGCCCGCGTCAAATCGTGCCTTCGGATCGGCGCCGTTCTCCAACAAGTATTTCGCCAGATCGAGATTGTCTACTTCCACGGCGACGGAGAGCGCGGTCCATCCTTCCGGCATGCGCTTGTTGATGTCTGCGCCGCGATTCAACAAAGTTTCGATGCTCAGCTTCTTGTTTTCGCGCACCGATTGCGCCAAAGGCAACCAACCCGAGATGTTCGATAGGTTCGGATCGGCGCCATTGTCGATGAGCAAGTTGATCATCTCGACGTCTTCTTTGAAGCACGCCTCCCGTAGAGGCGTGTTTCCGCGCGCCGAAAGAGAATTCAAATCTGCGCCAGCGGCGATAAGTAACCTGGCCACTTCAATCCGGCCGGTGCCCGCCGCGATGATTAGGGAGGAGGCCCCCGTAAATCCGATTGCGTCCGCCTCGATCCCTGCGGCGAGCAATCGCTGTACTGTGTCCGTGTCGCCTTCTTGCACCGCATCGGCCAACTGGCCGCCGGTGGGGTAGGGACCGTTTCCGTCCAGCCAGTCGAGCATCACCTGCATGCGTGATGCGGCGGGCCAGGCCCGGACCGCCGGTTGCGACATGGCGGCTCGGTATCGTACCGCGTCTTCGCGCTGCTCGTGTGCGCAGGCGATTCGGACGGCGCGATTGGCAAACCAGTTGGATTCGGGATAATCCTGCAGAATGCGGTCAAGTCCCGACCGGATGCGCTCCCAGTCGAATGAGTGGTCCGAACGATAAGCGCCTTCCCAGACGTAGCCAAGCACGCTCATCGCGATCCGGGCATACAACGTGTCACCCAGTTCGTCCTGCGTGGAATCTGCCGATGCGGTCGCGAAAGATTCGACCTCCCCTGGTGCGCCACCCCACCGGGGCAACACGGCGGTTGCGTATCGCTCGTAGAGCGGCCAATAGTTCGGCTCGTGTTTCATTGCTTCGTCGAAGATGGCCTTGTGTACCGGTTTTGGGGTTGCCGGCGCCGATGTGCTGCCGGTGATGGCGCGGATGCTCTCCCGTAGCAACGAGAAGGCACTACTCTTCGGATGTGAAGGGTCTTCGCCCAGCCCCATTCCAATCGTAAGCATTTCTGAGTAGATCTGCGGATGTCCCGAATCGACTCGCTTCGCCTCGGAGAGCAGGTTCCACGACTCGGTTAGATATTCTTCAAACTGTACCCACCCGTCCGTCGTTACGGTATGGGCGTAACCGTGCCCGCGCGCTTGCCAACCCTTCTCGGTCAATTGCGCGGCGAGCGCGATTCGCCATGACGCTGACTCCGGGTACGCCTTGGACCACGGGACGAACTTTGCCCGGGTACGCTCGATGGACTCGAGCGTGACGGGTTCGAGATGGTCCTCAATGACGGTGTAGAAACGCTCCAGTTGCCAAAATCCGGCCGCGTTGATCGCCCGCGACTCGCGCGCCTCATTTTCGGTGCGCTCAACCTCGGCGAAGTTTCCATCGTCGAAGAACTGAAGAAGTTCCTTTGCGTTCAATGGAACAGGGAGTTCCTCGGCATGAGCCGACGTTGGAGATACCAGGCCGACCAGTACGACGGCGATCGACAACCTAAGCATGGATTCGTTCTCCGTCCCAAGGATCGATACGGTCAACCTTTCAATCGGCAACCAGACGCCATGGGCCTACCGATCTTTCCAGAACCGCTGCATCTCAAGATACGTGAACGATGCACTCCACGTCACCAGCAGGAAGCCTGTGAGCGCTTCGACCGATGCGAGAAAACGCAGCGGTCCGGTGGGCGTGATGTCGCCGTATCCGAGCGTGGTGTACGTGGTGGTCGAAAAGTAGGCGTACGTCAGTATGCCATGGTCGGCGCCGAGCAGGCTGCCCATCGTACCGTTCAGGTCGGCAAGATAGTACGCCCATGCAAAGTTCCAGACCTCGGCTTGGTGCACGACGATGAGCGCCAGCATCAATACGAGGATGCGCGGGCGTGGACGCGTATCCAGACGCGGTAGGATTGTCGTGAGGAAGCGTAGTGCCTCGTAGCGCATCAGAACGCACACGCCACTTACCGTGATGCCCAACAGGACCGCGAGAATCTGCCCTGTGAGCGGCGCGGACCCGGTTGCGGCCACGGCTGGAGTCTCTTGCGCTGTAGCGCTTGCTGCGAGACCTAGCGCGGCGACCAGCACGCCAACGCTTCTGATGCGATTCAGAGACACAGCCGGTGTCGTGCGCCGCGTTGTCCGTCCGGTGCCACGCGACACAAGTCAGTCCTTCGCCATGTGCGCGTTGAGGAACTCCATCACGGCTTCGTAGCCTTGGATCTGATTCACCTTTTTGCGGAAACCGTGACCTTCGTCGGGGAACACGACGTATTCGACGGGCACGTCGTTTGCCCGGACGGCCTCGACCATTTCGTCGGACTCCACCTGCAGCACGCGCGGGTCGTTCGCGCCTTGCAGCACGATCATCGGGTCCACGATGTTTTTTGCGTGGAACAGCGGGGAGATAGACGCGAGGTACTCCTCCTGCGTATTCGGGTCGCCGAGTTCAAGATAGAGCGCGTTGCGGCCGGCTTCCCACCACGGCGGGATGCTCTTGAGCGTGCGCACCCAGTTCGTCACGCCGAAAATGTTCACGCCGACCTCGAACGCGCCGGGCCGGAACGCGAGCGCCGCGCACACCATGTAGCCACCGTAGCTGCCGCCGATAATACCGATGCGCTCGGGATCGACCCAGCCCGTGTCGATTAGCATTTGCTTGTTCGCGATGCAGTCATCGAGGTCGGCCGAGCCGTGTTTCTGGTCGTCCATCGCGAAGAACGTCTTCCCATAGCCGCTGCTGCCGCGGTTGTTGATGCCGTACACCGCGTACCCGTGGTTCACGAGGTACTGGATGAGCGCGTTCCAGTCCGCGCGCGTTTGGCCGCCCGGCCCGCCATGCACCCAAACCAGCGCCGGCCGCTTGTTCTCCGCCGTCGCCTGTTTGGGCTTGTAGAGGATGCCGGGAACCGCGACGCCGTCGTACGACACAAAGCGAACGACCTCCGGCTCGACGAGGTCCTCCGGATCGATGTCCGGATGGAGCCGGGCCGTCAGGCGCGTCATGCCTTGCACGCCCCGCTTGGAGTAGAAAATGTCGCCCGGCGTCCGGCCGCCTTCGGTGTAGAACGCGTACGCGTCCTCAGCGGAGCTAATAGCGACCCGTGAAATACCGTTCGAATCGATGACTGTCTTCGCGAGATGTTCTTGCCGCAGCGTACCATCCTCGCTCGCTTCGTACACGTACACGTCCGACCGCGCATCGTTGTTCACGCCGATCACCCAATGCCGGCCCGAGCGCGTGCGCGAGACGTACATGATGTCCCAATCGAGACGCAGCAACGTAGACTGCTTCCCTGTCGCGAGGTCGATGGTCACGACGTACTGGAATTCGCGGCCCTCGTCGGTCAGCGCGTAGAGCGTTTTGCCGTCCTTCGAGAATTCCGCTGCGGAACAGACGGCGTCCGACTTGGGATTCATCAGTTCGCGCGTCTCGCCGGTGTCGCGATCGAGCAGGAACACGTCCGTGTCTTTGCGCGTGTTCGGCTTACCCAGCGCGAGAAATCGCTTGTCCGGCGAGACGGCCTGAACGTCCATCCCGGTCTCGTTCTTGTACAGCAGCGCCTTCGCGTAGCCGTCCAGCGACACCTCGTACAAATCGAAGTACCGCGGGTCGCGCTCGTTCGTCGTCACGAAGAACGACTGCTCGTCGTCCGCCCAGCCCATGAACGACGCCTTGAGCCGTTCACCCGGCGTCACGTCCAGGTCTGTTCCGTTCAGCTCGCGCACGTAGACGTGGTTCAACTCGTTGCCGCCCTGATCGGCCTCGAAGATGAACCGTTCGTCGTTCGGGAAGTACGTGCGGCTCAGCATCGACTCGGTCGTGGAATGCGTCAACTGGATCGCCGGGCTGCCGTCCACCGGGAGCGCGTACACGTTCAGGATGCCTGTGCGGTCGCTGGTCACAAGCAATTTCGAGCCGTCGGGCGAGAAGGACGCGCCCGAGACGTTTTCTGAACTCAGGAACTGTTCGATCGTGTATTGCTTCGGCTCCGCCGCGTGGGTCATCGGCGAGAGGCTAAGCGGCGCGAGGCAGAGGATCGTGGAGAGGACGGGTCGCATGCAGGGTCTCCGGCTTGGACGGGAATGAAACCATGCTTCCTGAAAGCGATCCGCGCCGTCAACTCGCGCCGGCAGCGGCGTTCCAGCCTGCAACGGCGAACGATTCGCGCACCCGTCGCGCCGCGTGAATCGCCTTCGCCGCGAACTCCGCCGGGCTCGCCTCCGCGCGGCCCATCATGCTCTCGAGCATCAGCGCCCCCCGGTAGATCCCGCCGAGGCACGCGCCGACCTCCGCGAAATCCGTGTTGCCGTCCCCCGGCAGCCAGTGCCAGTCGCGGCGGCCGTCGGTGTCCGAGACGTGGACCACGGACACGCGGTCCCTCCACCGGCGCGCGAGCGCGAGCGGGTCGCCGCTGTGCAGCCGGTCGTGCGCGATGTCGTAGCACAAGCCGAGCGCGGGCGAGTCGAGCCGTTCGAAGAGGAAGTCGAGATGCGCGATCGCGTGTGTGTTTTCGATCGCGAGCGTTACGCCGGTGTCTTCGGCGCCGCCCGTCAGGCGGCGGAACCCTTCGAGCGCGGCGTCGTGGGGCAGGGGGAGGGTTCGACCACGCGTGACATGCATGACCATGCGCGGGATTGCGTGCCGCGCGCAATCGTTCACCCAGCCGCGATGCAGCGCCAGCGCCACCTCGCGTTCGCCGCCGTTCTCGCTCCACAAGTCATTGCACGCGAAGTACGGCACGTGAAGATGATCAATGTCGAGCCCGGCGCGCCGCACGAGGTCGGGTGCGCGATCGCGAATGGCGCGGATCTCCTCCCGTTCGTGCTCCCACCAGAGCGCCGTTGTGTCGAAGCCTGCATCCCGCAGAATCGACAACCGCTCGGGTAGCGGCGTCGTTCGCGTGAACGACAGGTGCAGCCCGAGCGGGTTAGTCATGCGTAATCGTTGAGGCTACTGAACCGGTGATTCTTCCGGCGCCTTGCCCTCGGTCAGGCCCCAGGACGTCGGCGGGACGATCTCGTCGATTTCGCCCGGCTCGAATTTCGTGTGACAGGAATTGCAGTCCTTTACGACCGCCATGTAGTTTTCCTTGATGACGGCGTAGTCGGCCTGCGCGCGGATCGATTCCGCGAGTTTCGTCACGATTTCCTGCGACTCTTTCGCTTCCGCGGTCCAATCCGGCGTGTGCTGGAACTCCTCGTCGCCGCGGGAATACATCAGGTTCGTCAGTTCCGCGAGGCTGAACGCTGCGACATACAGGGCGCGCCATTCCGCGCGTTTCGCCGGCGGATTTTCGACCGCGTCCTTCAGCGTTTCGTAGGTCGGATCGACCAGGAGTTTCATGATTTCGGCCGTGCTCACGATGGCCGTTTCAGGACCGTTCCCGCCGCTCTTGACGGGTTCCTCCTGCGCCTGCACGCGGGCCAGCGACGTGGCCAGAATCGCCGCAAGTATGAAGACCGGAACAAGTACCCACACGTACTTCCTCACCATGGTTTTACCTCCTCACAAAGGCTGGCATACTACGATTCACGAAGGCCGGTATTCTACCGGGCCGGACCGCTCAATATGAAACTTCCCGCACGCCTCCGTCTCGCGATCGCCGCAGCGCTCGTCTGCCTCATGTTGGCCGTTGGCCTTGGCGCGACGCGGTACTTTGCCGCAACCGGGCCCGTGCCTTCCGGCACGCCGACGTCCGCGCCTGCAAGCCCCGGCTGGATCGCGTTGCTCGACGAAACAAACGCACACCGCTGGCGCAACATCACAGACGACAAGGACATCGTCCGTATTCAAGACGGCGCGCTGCATATTCCCGGCCGGAGCCTCCACCCGCTACGTTATGCGGCGTTCACGGGCCAAACCTTCCAGGATTTTGAGCTTCACGTTGAGTTCAAACTCGCCCGGCGCGCCAACAGCGGGCTATTTCTCCGCGCCCCGTCCGACAAACCCGATGCGCGCGGATTCGAAATCCAAGTCATCGACGACTACGGCAAACCGCCGACGAAGCACGGCTCCGGGGCGGTCTACGATGTGGTCACGCCGATGTTCAACCTATCGCGGCCGGCTGGCGAGTGGAACTCGTTCGATATCCGGCTCGAAGGGCCGGACCTCGAAGTGAAGATGAACGGCTGGCTGGTCGTGAAGACGGATCTCGGGCGGATGACGGAGCCGTATGGAAAGTTCAAAGTGCCCTACGCGGACCTGCCGCGCGAGGGTAGAATCATGATTCAGGATCACGGGGGAGAGGCCTGGTACCGCAACCTACTCGTCCGACCGATCCCGTCGCCCCAACCGGTCTCCCCGCCGCGCTCGTAGTCCGCGCCCCCGCGGCCGGGGAGGGTCTGTGCTGCGCCCGAAGCGTCAGCTGTGTTCGCACTCGATGTCGTCGCTGGTCCCGTCGGGATGCTCGACATGCAGCGTCACCGGGTCGTTCGGCCCGGCCACGACCACCCGGTCGTCAATGGCGACCCGGTCGTCGTCGTGGATTTTGCGCACATCCGAAGGATTGATGAACCGCAGTTCCATCGACCCTTCCTTGTGATGATCCACGTCGTAGTAGCTGAGGTGTAATCCATTTCCATCGCGTTCCACATGCGACTGAACCATGGCGCTACCCTCCGCGGCGAACCATTCGCCGTAAGGGCACCATGTTAGATCGGCATGAGCGGGCCGTCAACGAAAACCGGAAATAGCGCCACATTGGAACGGAAAATCGCCAGGTGTCGCGTCGCAATCCATTCGCTTGGGCGTTGCAGCGCCTTAGTCTGCAATGGACCAGACCGTTAATCTGGCTTGTGAACCGACAGCTTATCCATTCGGTATTTCAACGTCGTGGGCTTTACCCCGAGCGCGCGGGCCGCACCATTCGGGCCGGAAACGACCCAGTTGGAGTTTTCCAGCGTTCGAATGAGCAAGTCGCGTTCGATGGTTTGGAGATCGTCGTAGCTCGTGCAGGCTACGGTCGAGACGGGGAACGGCGGCTCCGAGCGTGAATTCGTTGCAGGCTGAGCTTCGTAGCTCAGGGGAATCTCGAACGGGCCGCGTCGGGCGTCGATGACGGCGCGCTCGATGATGTTCTGCAACTCGCGTACGTTCCCCGGCCAATCGTGTGCCGTGAGCTGCCGGATGTGGCGGTCTTGCAGTGTGGGGAGCGGGACACCGTGGCGGCGGCAGGCGAGTTTGAGGAAATGCTCCGCGAGTGGCCGGATGTCGTCCGCGCGGTCGCGAAGAGGAGACATCCGGATGGGAAAGACGTTGATGCGGTAATAGAGATCCTCCCTGAAGCGGCCGACGCGGACCTCCAAGGGCAGGTTTCGGTTCGTCGCGGCGATGATCCGGACGTCGACTTCACGTGTACGCTCATCGCCGACGGCTTCGAAGCGGCCTTCCTGCAAGACGCGCAGCAGTTTGCCTTGAAGTTCGATCGGGATCTCGCCGATCTCGTCCAGGAACAGCGTGCCGCGGTCCGCGAGTTGAAAGCGCCCGATCCGGTCGCGCGTGGCGCCGGTGAACGCGCCTTTGACGTGTCCGAAGAATTCGCTCTCAAATAGTTCGCGAGGGATGGACGCGCAATTCACCTGGACCAGCGGTCCCTTCGCGCGCGGGCTCGCTCGATGGATGGCTTGCGCGGCGAGTTCCTTGCCGGTGCCGGATTCTCCCTCGATGAGCACGTTGGCGTTCACTCCGGCCACGATATCGATCTGGCGGCGAAGCGTCCGCATTGCGTCGCTGTCGCCGACCAGCGATGCGGGCATTGCACCACCGCTCATTTCTTCCTTCAACGCGGCGTTTTCCCATTCGAGTTTTTGCTTCAGTTCGACGATCGTTTGGAACGCGCGAGCGTTGGCGATGGCGGAGGCGGCGTGGTTGGCGAATATGCGCAGGTAGGTGATTTCCGCCTCAGTCATCGGACGGCGCGCGAAGACGCACAGCGCCCCGAGTACCTCGCCGGCGAAAATCAACGGCTGGCCTGAGAAGCTTTGAATAC
>CAYUZD010000069.1:0-13007 GCA_964449475.1 uncultured Nitrospirales bacterium | reverse complement strand
ACCGCCGCGGCCTCGACCCCGAAGCCCTCGAGGCGCAGACCCTCGCCGCGCTCGCCGAAATGAGAAAGTCTTAAGAACGATTCACCACGAAAAACTCCGAAACGAACACGAAATTTCACGAACGAATTTCAATATCTTTTCGTCTTATTTCGTGGCGTGTTCGGTACTTTTCGAGGTAAGCCCTTGACCTTCCATCCTAACCTCCACCGCGCTTCCACAATCCATTTCGTGGTTCATTCGTGATTCATCCGTGTCCATTCGTGGTAAGCTCTTGACCTTGAACTCGACCCTACTCCGCAGATCGAAGTAATGCGCCTCTACCTCATTCGCCACGGCGAGACCGACTACAACCGCGAACAACGCGTGCAGGGCCACGGCCCCGTCCCGCTCAACGCCGCCGGCATCGACCAGGTCAGCCGCCTCGCGCGCCGCGTCGCCGCCGAGGGCCCGCTCGACCACATCTACGCGAGCGACCTGCGCCGCACGGTCATGACCGCCGAGATCCTCGCCGCGCACACCCGCGCACCCATCACCTACGACCCGCTCTTCCGCGAACGCGACCCGGGCGACCTCTCCGAGAAGACCTACGACGAGGCCCGCGCGTTTTTCACGGAACTGCCCTACGTCCCGCCCAACGGCGAGAGCGTCCAGGTCTTCCTCGACCGCGTCCAGCGCGCGATCGACCGCCTGCTCTCCGCAGAAAGCAACAACGGCCGCCGCGTCGCCCTCGTCACCCACGGCATGTTCTGCCGCGGATTCATGCAACACCTCGGCCGCGATCCCTTCGAAGTCCAAGCCTGGCGCAACGCGAGCCTTACCGTCGCAGACTACGCCCCCAACATCGGCTGGCAGATCCACACGCTAGCCTGCACCTCCCACCTCGACGAAGACGCGACCCCGACCTCAGCCCACGCCACCGGCGCCTAATCCGACTCGGAACATGATCCATCCCGGCGCGTGATCCCAAACGGGAGGGCGAGCGCCCCCGCGAGCCGCCTCCCCCGTAGCGCTGGCGTCCCGCCGGCTCTCGTCCACCAAGTGGCAGGCTCAAGCGAAGTCCAGCTTAAGCCTGTGCGCGTCAATTGTCATTACGAGGAGCGCGGTGTGAG
The DNA here is from genome assembly GCA_964449475.1 of uncultured Nitrospirales bacterium. Taxonomy (GTDB): domain Bacteria; phylum Hydrogenedentota; class Hydrogenedentia; order Hydrogenedentales; genus VFKU01. Next base: position 11,898 of record CAYUZD010000069.1, on the reverse strand, counting down.
GTCGCGCGTGCTTCGCGACCGATGCGACGAAGCAATCTCAAACACCCAGCGCCCATCCCCACTGTCATCCTGAGCAACACTTGGGCGAAAGATGTAGAGGGCGTTACGCGGGCCGAGTCGCGGCGGGACGGTTCGCGCGCGCTCCGACGAGGCGTTCGATCTCCGCGAGTGCGCGGATGGTGTGACTCGGCATGCGGCCGCCGTCGGGGAGCGCTGATGGGTCCCGCGGCAGGCGGTCGCCGTGCGGGTCGAAGAGCACGCTGGCGATGCCCGCGTTCTCGGCGCCGGCAATGTCGTTCACGAGATGATCGCCGACGTGCCAGGCTTCCTCAGGCGCGACACCGGCCCGGTCGAGCGCCACGCGGAATATGCGCGGGTCGGGCTTGTGCGCGCCCGCGGCCTCGCTCACGAGCACGAAGTGGACGAGGTCGCCGAACCCGTGCCGCGCGATTTTCGCGTCCTGGAGGTGGCAGTAACCGTTCGTGATGATACCGGTGGTCACGCCCGCGTCGCGCAGCCGCAGCAGCACGTCCTTCGCGCCGTCATAGGGCGCGGTCCCGGTCAACACGGTGTCCACGAACGCGTCGCGCAGCGCCCGCGCGTGCACCGGGTCGAGGCCGAGCAAGGCGAGCGTCTCGCGGAACATGTTCAAGAGCGCCTGGTCGCCCGGCTCCGTCGGCTCGAACATCGCGCCCCAGAGCGCCTGGCCCTTCTCGCGCAGCGTGAGGCCGAACTCGCGGACGCCCACACCGCCGAACACGCCGGGGAACTGGGTGTGGATGTGCGCGACCAGCGCCGGACCGTCCAGCGTGTGCCGGAGGAGCGTCTCGTCCAGGTCGAAGAACACTGCCCGCTTCACCGGTGATCGCCTCCCGCCGCCATGCCAACCAAGCGCGCAATCCTACGCCGAGCGCCTTCGCCGCCGCGAACTCACCACGGACAGACTTGCCGCGCAATCCGGGATCAACGGCAACAGTCCGAGATCAAGATAGATAGAGTGAGTCTCGTGTCGTTAAATGCAAGTGCAAGTCCGACAAGACTATGCGAGACCGTCCCTGGGGGCCGGCCTGAGTGCAATCAGAGGCCGTTCCGAACCCGCATCCGTTTGCGGTTGGACATCGGTTTGGGGGATTGACAATCGACCAACGCCTGCCTAGCATCGTGTGGCGGAGAGGGATTCTAATCCAAACGAATGGGGAGGGTCTCGCTATGATTCGATCCGCTCGCAAGACGATGGTCCGGACAGTTTCACTACCTCTGTGGATGAGGCTCGGAATTTTGATTGCTGCTTCATCATCGTATGCTCAAGCACAAGCCTCGAACGATGCGCCTGGTCAACAATCCGCTGGACACGTCACGAAATCTCTTCGCGTGCAATCGCCAAGCGTCACCGTGCGGGCGAGACCCTCGGCGCCTCAACAGGAGGCGAATTCCGGTCAGGCTGGCCAGTGGGCATTCATTGACGAGAACGGGAAACTGACGTCGACGCCTCGTCCGGGCGTTACCATTCCAACGTTCGTCCCGATGCCTCGAGCTAACCCGGCTGTGATGCAGAATCCGGTCGATCCGAATTCTGTCATGATGGACACGAGCGGTCTGCGATCGATTATGACGGCCCGGAAGACCCCGGACGGTGAGATCGAAACGGGATGCCAACACAGTACGGAAATCGAGTGCACCAAGGCTCACGACGCGGCGGACGGGGCAGCGTCGGCGGCCGGCACACAGAAGCAGGAGGTGGATCAATGAAGCGCCTTCTGTTCGCTACCATTTTGGCTTCGTTCGTCCTTGACGGACGCGCGTTTGGCGCGGGATTCCTGATCAATAATCTCGACGGTGCGAACGAAGGATTCAACGACCCCACGTTTGTCGCGGCCAGTGACATCGACGGTCAGCCGACGACCCTGGGCCAGGAGCGGTTGGATTGCTTCGCCGCCGCGGCCCAAGTTTGGGCGAACCTCCTTGCCACGAATATAACGATTGAGGTCGATGCGAATTTCGATTCCCTCGGTGGAAATCAGTTCGGGGCACCGCTCGGCGCCGCAGGATTCGAAACGATCCACTCGGATTACACGGGCCGGCCGATCGCCAACATGTGGTTTTCTGTTGCCGAGGCCAATCAGCATTTCGGTGGAGATCTGAATGGAGCCACCGCCGAAATAGGAAGCGTTTTCAATTCAGACCTCGACGAGGGTACGGTTCTAGGAGGCACCACCTGGTACTACGGAACAGATGGAAACGTGCCTGCAAACCACATCGACTTCTTCTCGACAGCGCTCCATGAACTCGGTCACGGATTGGGCTTCGCCACGGTGATGAATGCCATGAATGGGGCACTCTCCGGAAACAGGATGGACATCTACACCAATCAGCTTCGCCGCGCCGGCACGACAAATCTCAATTATTCGGCGATGAGCAATGCCCAGCGGCAAGCCGCAAACACAAGCGGCGAAGTCGTCTGGAAGGGCGCGGCCGTCGTCGCGGAACAGGGGGGAAACGAACCCATCTACGCGCCCAATCCCCTCGAATCCGGGTCGTCCATCTCGCATTGGGACACGTCGGCGGCCCCCGATTTATTGATGGAACCCTTCGCCACGATCGCGTTCACGGATGTGACCCTGGAACGCCAGGCCTTTGAGGATCTGTTCTGGCCGTTCGCCGCCGACCCGCTCGACCCTGATAACGTATTTGTCGATGCAGCCTTCAGTGGAGTGGAGTCCGGCGCACAAGCCAATCCATTCAACACGGTGGGCGAGGCCATCGACGCCGCGAATCCGAATGCGGACATCAACATCGAACCGGGAAGCTACAACGAGACGTTTGACGGGGGCGGCGCGATCAGCAAAGCCCTCACGCTCCGGAACAACAACCCCGGGGGCGGCATGGTGACGATCGGGAACTGACCGGCGGGCTACGCGAGCAGCGCGTTCACCACGTGCCGCTCTTCGACACCCGTGAGCCGCACGTCGAGGCCCTGGTACGGCACCGACAGCCGCTTGTGGTCGATCCCGAGGCAGTGTAGGATCGTCGCGTGCAGGTCCGACACGTGGATCGGGTCCTTCACGATGTTGTAGCTGAAGTCGTCGGTCTCGCCGAAGACCATCCCCGGCTTGATCCCGCCGCCCGCCATCCACAGGCTGAAACACCGCGGGTGATGGTCGCGGCCGTAACTCGCCTCGGTCGCCTTGCCCTGCGAGTACACGGTCCGGCCGAATTCGCCGCCCCAGATGACGAGCGTGTCGTCGAGCAGCCCGCGCTGTTTGAGGTCTTGCACCAGCGCCGCGGACGCCTGGTCCGTGTCGTAGCACTGTTTCGACAGGTGATCGGGCAGGTTGTCGTGCTGGTCCCAGCCCATGTGGTAGAGCTGGATGAACCGCACGCCGCGCTCGGCCAATCGCCGCGCGAGCAAGCAGTTCCGCGCGAACGTGCCTGGCTTCTGCACCTCCGGCCCGTACGCGTCGATAATCTGCTGCGGTTCCCCGGAAATATCGGTCAGCTCCGGAACCGACGCCTGCATGCGGAACGCAAGCTCGTACTGCTCGATCCGCGTGAGGATCTCGTCGTCGCCGGTCGCCGCGTGATGCTCGAGGTTCAGCGCCTTGATCTGATCGAGCATTTCGCGCCGCGTCGTCGTGCTGCACCCGCCAGGATTCGCGAGGTAGAGGACGGGGTCCTCCCCGCTCCTCAGTTTCACGCCCTGGTACTTCGTCGGCAGCATGCCGCTGCCCCAGAGCCGGTCGTAGAGCGGCTGGTCGCCCTGCCGGCCCGTGCCGCGCGACACGAGTACGATGAACGCCGGCAGGTCGCGGTTGTCCGATCCGAGGCCGTAGGCCACCCACGCGCCCATGCTCGGCCGCCCGGCGAGTTGCGTGCCGGTCTGGAAATACGTGATCGCCGGGTCGTGGTTAATCGCTTCGGTGTGCACCGTGCGCAGCAGGCAGATGTCGTCGGCGATCTTGCCCGTATGCGGCAGCAGTTCCCCGAGTTCCATGCCGCACTGGCCGTGTCGCTGAAATCCGAATTTCGACGCCAGCACAGGAAAGTTTTCCTGCCGCGACGTCATGCCGGTGAGCCGTTGGCCCATTCGGATTGAATCCGGCAACTCGGTCTGGTGCAGGTCCTTTAGACCCGGCTTCGGGTCGAACAACTCGATTTGCGACGGCGCGCCGGACTGGAAAAGGTAGATGACGCGCTTGGCGCGCGCGGCGTGGTGCGGCAGGTCGGCGAGCCCCGGGACGCCCTCCCACTGCGCGGAGGCGAGGCCGGGCATGCCCAGCAGACCCAGTGACGCGGCCCCGAGTCCAAATCCGGCTTGTTGCATGAACTGCCGGCGGTTGATGCGTTGCGCGAGTTCGGATGGATGCATGTACGGTTCCAATGTTATCGGGTCTCGCCCGTCATTCCTTGGTAATCGTTTCGTCGAGATTCAGTATCACGCCCGCGACCGCGGTGTACGCGGCGAGCTGCGTTTTTTGGTCATCCGTCACCTTCACGGGCGATCCGCCCTCGGCCAGAAGCGCGTTCGCGGCTTCGGCATTGGCCTGATACGTACTCAGGTAACTGCTCAAGCCGTTCACGAGAATCCGCTCCTCGTTCACAGTCGGGTAGCGCCCCGTGACGAGCCGGAACCCGTAGCGGACGCGCTCTGCGTCTTGCGCGGGCGCTTCGAGCAGCATCCGCTGTGCCACATTGCGCGCGGCCTCGACGTACGTCACGTCGTTCAACAGCGCGAGTGCCTGCAGCGGCGTATTCGTGCGCGCGCGTTGCACCCGACACAATTCCCACGATGGCGCGTCGAACGTCGCGACGCTTGGGTGCGGCACGGTACGTTTGCGATACGTGTACAGCGTGCGGCGATAGAGATCTTCGCCGGTCGCCAATGTGTACGGCCCTTGACCGGCCCCGCCCGCCAATTCGTCCCACAATCCCTCAGGTTGGTAGGGCATCACGGACGGCCCGCCGATCTTGCTGGACAACAGACCGCTGACGGCGAGCGCGTTGTCGCGGATCGACTCCGCGGGCAACCGGAACCGCGGCCCACGCGCGAGAAGAATGTTCTCGGGATCGCGTTCACGCAGTTCCGGCGTCACGGCGGAATCCTGTCGATAGGTCGCGCTCATCACGATCTGCTTCTGAAGCGCCTTGAGATCCCAACCGTTCGCCATAAATTCGATGGCGAGCCAGTCCATCAAGCGCCGATGCGTCGGCGGTGCGCTCTGCAGTCCGAAATTCTCCGCCGTGCTGACGAACCCGCGCCCGAAAAACTTCTCCCAGAGCCGGTTGACCGTCACGCGCGCGGTGAGCGGGTTCTCGGGGCTGACGAGCCACTGCGCGAGGCCGAGCCGGTTCGCAGGCGCGCCCTCCGGCAATTGCGGCAGGAACTCGGGCACGCCCGGCGCCAACGTCTCGTTGGTGTCGGGCTGGTCATACAGTCCGCGGACGAGCCGATACGTCGGATTCAGCTCGGCGCGTTCTTTCATGATCATCACGTTGGGCACGTCGCGCCGGATGTAGTCGTCCCGCTCACGCGTGACCCGGTTGAGTGCATCGTCCTTTTCGCGCACGGCGTAACTGTATCGTTGGTCGTAGAAGGCCTTGAGTTCCGCTTCGCGTGCTTCGTCCGCGCCGTCCTCAAGCGCGTCCGCGATGGTGCCGTCCATCAGCGCGACGAGCGTCTCGTCCGGAAGCGACTTCGTGTAGAAGCGCAGGTCGGCCATCGCGCCCTTGAATCGCGCGTCGGTCGTGCCGCGGCCAACGGTAAGCGGTGCGTCCGATCGGATCGAGCCAGCGAGCTTGTCGACATCCGTCTTGTTCTCGGATCGACGTCCGCTGAAGTAGGTCTTGAAACCGACGGCCTTGCCCGAGCCGTCGTACGAAATCGCGACGTGTGTCCACGTGCCCGGCGCGAGCCGCGCATCGGTGGTGACCTTGATGATTTCTTCCAGGGACTTTCCAGCCAGCAGAATCACCAGCCGGTTCTTCTCCAGCAACGTGATCTCGATGCCCGATCGCGCGTCCGCCCCGGCGCGCTGTGCGAGAACCGGGCCGTCTTCCTCCGGCTTGATCCAGAACGCGAGTGTAAACGGCTTGTCCTCGCGGAACGGCAGGCCGCGATCGATCGTCAGTCCCGATTCCGCCGAACCGTCGAACGCCACGCCCTCGCCGGCCGGACCGTTGACACTCGCCCCGGCGACCTTCACCAGATCGACGCGCTTGCCCTTCGGCGCCTTTGCGCGTTTCGCCGACGGGTCGCCGATCGACGCGCGCCAATCCGTGAACGACTGGGCGGCAGTGTCCCGCACAACGTCGCGTTCGCTCGTCGCGCGCGCGATTCGCGACTCGTATTCCGCGATTCGCTTTTTGTTCTCGTCGGTGGGAAGGGAGACGGACGGGCCGACGTTGCCCCGCGTTTCCTCGTAGAACCCCTTGTCTTCGGTGTTGTTGAAGAACGCGTAGAACCGGTAGAACTCCTTCTGCGAAATCGGGTCGTACTTGTGGTCGTGGCATCGCGCACAACCCATCGTGAGGCCCATGAACACCATGGATGTCGTCTCGACGCGATCGATCCGGTTCTCGACGTACCACTCCTCCTCGATGCTGCCGCCCTCGGTGTTCGCGCGGTTGTTCCGGTTGAATCCTGTCGCGACGAGTTGGGGATCCGTAGGCGTGGGCAGCAGATCGCCCGCGATCTGCTCGATCGTGAACTGGTCGAACGGCATATTCTGGTTGAACGCACCGATGACCCAGTCGCGCCAGGGCCACTGGTCGCGCGAAAAGTCGTTCTGGAACCCGTTCGTGTCGGCGTAGCGCGCGCCGTCGAGCCAATCCATCGCCATCCGTTCGCCGTAGTGCGATGAGCCGAGCAGCCGATCGACGACCTTCTCGTACGCTTCCGGCGAGGCATCGGCGAGAAACGCGTCGATCTCCTGCGGTGTCGGCGGCAACCCGGTCAAATCGAACGATGCGCGGCGAAGGAGCGTCTCGCGGTCGGCTTCGGGAGACGGTTTCAATCCCGCGCCGTCGAGGTCCGCGAGGACGAAGCGATCGATGTCGTTCCTCGGCCAGCCCGCGTCGGAAACGGCCGGAACTTCCGGCCGTTCCGGCGCGACGAACGCCCAGTGCGCCTCCCACTTCGCGCCCTGTTCAATCCAGCGGCGGAAGAGTTCGATCTCCGCGGGTGTGAGCGGTTTCTTCTCCGAACTCGGCGGCGGCATGTGTTCCTCGGGATCCGTCGAGGAAATGCGCCGGAACAGATCGCTGTCTGAAACGTCGCCGGGCGAAATCGCAAACTTCTTCGCTTCTTTCTCGATGTCGAGCCGGAGATCCGCCTTGCGGCGCGCAGCGTCGGGTCCGTGACAGTGAAAACAGCGGTCCGCGAGCAACGGCCGGATGTCGCGAGTAAAACTTACGGGGGCCTTTTTTGAATCCGCCGGCGAACCCTGGGAGTAGGCCGGACCGGAGACGATCGCTACCAAGGTAACGGTGAGACAGACAAACTGGAGACGGGTGAGACGCATGATCTGGGATCGAGCCTCGTGAAGAACTGAAGGGATAGTAACAAAGCGAGCGGGATGGGTTGAAAGCGGCGCGGGATCTTGCGACGGCCCCTTGACATTTTGTCACGGCTCCGGTATGACATTTTGATACGCTACTCGGGGCCGCGTCTGCCGGGCCTGAACGGGAGGTACCGAGTGAGCGCCGTCGACTATCAACCCGCGGATAAACGGGCCGTCCAGATACTCCAGGCGGCCCGGGGCATATTCCTGGCCGAGGGCTACGACCACTTCAGCATGGAGCGGATCGCGGAGTACCTCGAGTGCTCCCGGCCGCTGGTATACAAGCATTTCACCTGTAAAGAGGAAATCCTGCTCGCGCTGGCCATCGAGAGCAAGCGCCGCCGGGTACGGTTCTACGAGCGCGCCCAAGGGTTCAAGGGCCGTGCGCGCGAGAAATTCCTGGGCATCGGCGAGGTCGAGTCCTACCTGTTCCCGCGCGATCTGCCGGTGGAGCTGTTCGTCGCGTCAACGGCGCTGCGCGCGAAGACCAGCCGTGAACGGCAGGATGCGCTGCACGCGCTGGACCTGCGCGCGATGGGCATCAGCACGGACATCGTGCGCGAGGCGATTGACGCCGGCGATCTCGAACTGCCGAAGGCGATGGCGCCGGAAGACTTCTTCTTCTGTTCATGGGCGATCCGCTGGGGCGCATTCAACCTGATCCGGTCCGACACGCCGCTGAACGCCGCCGGCATGAAACAACCCTTGCGGGCAGTCGATTACTCGCTGTCGAAGATGCTGGACAGCTACAACTGGCGTCCGCTTCGGAAGGAATGGGACTACCGCGATACGCTTGAACGGTTGCGCGCGGAAGCGTTCCCCGAGAAACTGATCAAACAGATTCTGAGCAGTTGATCGCCGCGGCGTGGTTCGTCTGGGCTGAAGATCGGCTCGCCGCGCGTGGCAAGGGTGAGGAGGGCGCGGCATGGGCAAGCTTGATCGCCAGTCGTTCATCGAGCGTTTTAACGCAGCCGTGGCAACAAAGCCGCGCATGATGATTCGTCATGAGATCATCGTCCGCGACGATTCTGACGTCACACTCTCCGCGAAACCACAATCCCGAGGATGGTAATTCCGGAAACAGCGAACCGCGCAGAGCGGACAGGAGCGCAACCATGAACGATATCGGATCGGGATCGAGTCGGCGAACGTTTTTGAAGCACGCGGCACTGGTGGGCGTGGCGGCGCCCCTGCTTGCGTCGGCAACCGCAAATGCGGCCCCGGAACGCAAGGTCAAGAAAGGCTCGACGGTCGAAACGACGTCGGGCAAGGTTCGAGGCGAGCGCGGGGACGGCGTGGAAATCTTCCGCGGTATTCCCTACGGCGCGGACACGTCCGGCCGAAACCGCTTCCTGCCGCCGAAGCCGCCCGCGCCGTGGAGCGGGGTGCGCGACGCGATCGACTACGGCCACATCGCGCCGCAGTCGCCGTCCGCGGGCCGCATTGACTACGTCCGCGCAATCCACTGGTACGACCAGCCGGGCGGTCAGGGCGAGGATTGCCTTGTATTGAATGTCTGGACGCCGCAGACGGACAACGGTAAGCGCCCGGTGCTCGTATGCTTCCACGGCGGCGGGTTTACCAGCGGATCCGGAAACCACCGCGGATTCGACGGTGAAATAGAGGCGCGCAACCAAGACGTGGTATGCGTGTCGGTCAATCATCGGCTCGGCGTGCTGGGTTACCTGCACCTCGCCGATCTTCTCGGCGCTGAGTTCGCGCAATCCGGCGTCGTGGGCATGCTCGACCTGCACCTCGCGCTCGAGTGGGTCCGCGACAACATCGCCCACTTCGGCGGCGATCCGAACCGCGTGATGATCTTCGGTCAGTCGGGCGGCGGCGCGAAGACGACGGCCCTGCTGGGCATGCCGCGCGCGGAAGGCCTGTTCCATGCGGCGGGCGTGCAGAGCGGTTCGTCGCTGCGGATCCGCACGCCGGAGGAGGCCGCGAAGACGGCGCAGGCGATCCTCGACGCGATGGGCCTCACGAAGGCGCGCGCGCGCGAATTGCAGGACATCCCGTTCGAGATGATGGTGGCCGCGGCGGCGGCCCTGCCCGCGGGGAACGCGTTCGGCCCGGTGCTGGACGGCACGGTGTACACGCGCCACCCCTTCGATCCGGATGCGCCGCCGTATTCGAAGAATGTGCCGATGATCGTCGGCACGACGCTGGACGATTCGGCGCTGGCGCTCACGAATTTCGATCTGGACATGGATGGTCTGATGAAGGTCGCGCAGGGGATCGCGGGCGAACACGCGCAACAGATCGTCACGGCGTACCGCGACGCCTACCCGAACGCGACGCCGTTCAAGCTCCAGGCGCGCATGCTGACCGATCGCGGGTTCCGCCGCGGCGCGACGACGCAAGCCGAGCGCAAGGCGGCGCAGGGCGGCGCGCCGGTCTATACGTACCTCGTGACGTACGAGGCGCCATGTTACGGCGGCAAATTCGGCGCGGTGCACGGCGTCGATGTAGAACTCGTGCTGAACCAGTACGGAGGGGAACTCACGGGCGAGTCTGCGGCCGCCAAGGCGCTCGCGGACAGCATGGGCGCCGCGTGGGCGAATTTCGCGCGCACGGGTAACCCGAACGCCTCCGGCCTGCCAGAGTGGCCCGCGTTCGACCTGCAATCGCGCGCGACGCTGATCGTCGATTCGCCGTGCCGGATCGAGAACGACCCGGGCGGTCAACTGCGGAAACTGTGGGAAGGCATTCGTGCCTGACGAAGGAGAGTGGCAGAAATGAAGCGCATTTTCTTGCTTTCGATTGCCGTCGGAATCAGCCTTTGCTCAATCGCATTTGGCGAGGCCCCCGAGCCACAGCACGGGTTCTTCACGACCTCGGACAACATCAAGATTCACTACATGACGCTGGGTGACACCGGTTCGCACGTCGTGCTGATCCACGGATACACGGGCAGCGCCGAGGGCAACTGGTTCCGGAACGGCGTCGCGGAACTCCTTGCGAAGAACCATCGGGTCGTGGCGATCGACTGCCGCAACCACGGCCGGAGCGACAAGCCCACGCCGCGCGGCCCGGGTCTCGCGAGCGACGTGATCGAGATGATGGACCACCTGAAGATCGAGAAGGCGCACATCCACGGCTACTCGATGGGCGGGGGGATCACGGCGCGATTGCTCGCGGAGCATCCCGACCGTTTCATCACGGCGTCGTTCGGCGGCTCGGGCATTCGTGAGTCGGACGAAGCGTTGCGCGCGCAGGCGGAGGTGCTCGACCCCGAGGGCCGCGATCCGCAGGAGGACGAGGCGTCGCGCAATTTGCGTATTCGCTCCGCGATGGACAACGGCATGAGCCGCGAGGAGGCGGAGAAGCTGGCGGATCAGCCGCGCGAGGCCGCGCCCGCCGGGGCCGCGTCCGCGATTCGCCGGGACCCGCTCCAGATCGATTTGACGCAGATTGACATTCCCGTGCTCGCGATCAACGGCGAGTTTGATCGGCCCTACAGCAAGACGCAGCGCATGTGGCGCGAACTCGACAACTTCAGCAACATCGTCCTGCCCGGCAAGTCACACTTGACCGCGATCGCCGCGCCGTATATTCCCAAGGAGTACGGCGACGGCTTGCAGGCGTTCATCGACGGCAACGACGTAGCCGAATAGGCGAAAGGATCCTATGATGAGATCAGTTGCATTCCTGGCCGCGCTGCTCGTCTGCATCATCGCCGCGGCGGACGCCGCCGAACCGAAGAGCGACTATTTCACCGCCTCCGACGGCGTGAAGATTCATTACATGACACTGGGCGACTCGGGAAGCTGGGTCGTGCTCGTTCATGGATACACCGATTCGGCTCAGCGCATGTGGTTCGGGACGGGAATCGCGCAGGCGCTCGCTGCGAACCACCGCGTGGTCGCGCTCGACAACCGCAACCACGGCAAGAGCGACAAGCCGCAGCCGCGCGGCCCCGGCAAGGCGGAAGACGTTGTAGAGCTGATGGACCATCTCGGAATCAAGACGGCGCACATTCACGGCTACTCGATGGGCGGCGGCATCACGGGACAATTACTCGGCCTGATTCCGGATCGATTCATCACGGCCGGGTTCGGCGGCTCGGGGATTTACGAGGTGGACGAAACGCTCCGCGCGCAGGCGGAAGCGCTCGACCCTCCGATGCCGGAGCCGACCGGGCTCGCCGCGGCGGCCTACCAGCGACTGCGCGAAAGCATCGCCGAACGCGCGAAGGAGGACGGCGAATCATCGGAGTCGAGTATGCGCCGGTTCCGCGCCGCGCTTGATGTCGATCTGCGCACGATCGGATTCCCCGTGATCGCGATCAACGGCGAGTTCGACCGGCCGTACAGCAAGTCGCAGCGGATGTGGCGCG
>CAYUZD010000068.1:8860-13067 GCA_964449475.1 uncultured Nitrospirales bacterium | reverse complement strand
TTGCCCTTGTCGGCCAGCATCTCGAGCCGGTCGTCCTTGAGGTTGCCCATGCCGTAGCCGTACACGCTGAGGAACACGCCCGTGCGCGCTTCGGCCTGGATCATCTGCTCAAGCGCGCCGTTGTCGGTAACGCCGACGTTGAAATCGCCGTCGGTCGCGAGGATCACGCGGTTCACGCCGCCCGACAGATAATGCTGCCGCGCGAACTGGTACGCCGTCTGGATCCCCGCCGCGCCGCTGGTCGAGCCACCTGCGCCGAGGCTGCCGATCGCGTTCAGGATGGCTTGTTGGTTCGTGGCGTTCGTCGGATGGAGCGCGACGTTCACGCCGCTCGCGTAGGTCACGATCGACACCGTGTCCCGCTCGTCCAATTGCTGCGTGAGCTGCGACATCGCCCACTTCACGAGCGGCAGCTTGTTCGCCGGTTGCATCGACCCGGACACGTCGATCAGAAACACCAGGTTCGACGCCGGCCGCTCCGCGCGCGGGATCTCGCGGCCCTTGAGGCCCACGCGCACCAGCGTGTGCCGCGGCTCCCACGGACACGCCGCCATCTCGAAGTGCGCGGCGAAAGGCGCGCCGCCCTCCGGCTGGCCGTATGCATAATCGAAGTAGTTGATCATCTCCTCGACCCGCACCGCGTCCGGCGGCGGCAACTGGCCCTGCTGCAGGAACCGGCGCACGTTCGCGTACGACGCCGTGTCCACGTCAATCGAGAAGGTCGATAACGGCTCGTCCGTGACGCGCGTAAACCCGCGCTCGACGATCGGCTTGTACGCCTCCGCGCCCTGCGGCGCCACGGGTGGCGCCGGCTGATAACGCCACGCTTCCACGGCCGCCTGCCGCGACCGTTTCTCCGGCTCAGCGTCTCTCCACGCTAACCCGTAACTTTCCGCCCGGATTCCTAGCGCCGCGCGCCCGTCGTCGGTCGAATAACCAAGCGACCTGAGCGACTCTTGGATCTCTGGCAATACTTGCTGACGTATTCGAAGAGATCCGCCCACTTGTACATTCTGCAAACTCGACTGCCCGGCGGTGGCCGGCGACGCCACAGGTGCAGCGGGCGCCGAGGCTGCGGCGTTAGGCGCGGATTCGACGGAATTCCATCTCATCGAGTTACCAAGTGCGTTTGGATCACGCAATTCAAAGGTCTGTACACCGTCGCTTCCCGTTTGGTGCCACGCTTCAAGTTCCGTTCGACTCTCGACGGGCTGGGCTGGTGCAGCTCCCCCCGCGCCACCCCCGCCACCCCCGCCACCGGCACTGTAGCCCAGGGCTACGAGTTGCTCACGGGTCTGTTCATCGAGCACTTCCGGTTCGGTGGTCGCCGGACTTGCACCTGCACCAGCCATCGACAACCCGCCCCTAGGGCCAGCCGCGAACTCGCCATTCTGCGTTTGCAAGGCGGGGGCCTGGGAGGCTCCAAGAGATCTTTCCACGATGCGAGTGTCTGAGCCGTTTAGCGAATAGAGCGATCCATAAACGCTCACAACCACCAACAAGGCCGCGGCAATCCCTGCCGCGCGCCATGGGAACTGGCTGCGGTTGTTCGACGCAAGTAGCAATGTCTCGACATTTCGTCGTTGATCGGCTCGAAGACCCTCATCGGAATCCGCCGCGGCGAATGCAGCTTCCGAGAGCGTGATCGTTCGGCGAAGTTCCTCAAGAGTACGGTGCGAGGTGTCATTCTCGTCGAGCGCGGCTTCGGCGAGTTTGCGATCCACGGCTTCCGCCTCCGCGCTCGACAGTTCCCCAAGCGCATACGCGGTCAGCGTCTCGTCGTTCAGTTCAATCTTCATGGCATCAAGCCCTTTCCCGTGCGTGTTCACGGTCCAGCGTGCCGCGCAGCCGCTCGCGCACGGAGCGCAGCGCCAACGCGATGGTGTAGTTCACGGTGGACAACGGCATGTTCATGACCTTGCTGATGTCGCGGTACGTCAACCCGTGCTCGAATTTGAGCCGGAACGCTTCCTGCTGGTTCGCGGGCAGCGCGGCGACGGCCTCGAGCACGAGCGCGTGTTCCTCGCGCATCGACGCGCGATCGACCGGGCCGGGCGTTTCGTCCCGCCGGGCCTCGGCCTCGACTTGTTCCAATGCCTGCATTCGACCCTCCTTCTTGCGCACGTCCAGCGCGCGATGGCGGCAGACGGTGTAGAGCCAAGGCGCCAGGCGGCCGTTCAGTTTGCCGGTGTCTTCGCGACACAGCTTGTAGAACGTGTCCTGCACGACGTCTCGTGCCGCCTCGAGGTCGCCCGTGAAGCGCGCCGCGTACCGCACGAGCGGCCGCTCGTACCGGTCCATCGCTTCGCGCACCCACTGCGCCTGCTGGGAAGTGTCCACTGCCATCCGTTTCGTCCGCCGGCGTCCCTTGCCTGTACAACGATTGAGGGCCGGAGTTGTCCAACCGCGGCCCCGGTCAGTTGAACTGCGCACGGTTACAGGCGAGAATACCGCCTTGTCTTCTTAGACACCGGGGGAGCCGCGAAGTTCGCGGCCACTATAAGGCAGTCTGAATGAGCAACGACACCGTCCAGTTCAAGTGCCACCATTGCAACCACTGCTGCACCGACGTGGTGTGCCTGCCGAGTCCATGGGACGTCCGCCGCATCACGCGCATGACCGGCCTGGATCCGTTCGAGTTTCTCGAATTCCTGACACCGGAAGAGATCGAGGATATCGATCCCGATGATCCCACGTGGCTCATCGTGGACGGCCAGAAATACCTGATGGCGCTACAGCGGGACGACGTGCTCGGGTGCCACTTCCTCGACAAGAAGACGCGGCTGTGCAAGGTCTATGAGGCGCGGCCGCTGTTGTGCCGTTTGTACCCGTTCAAGGCCATCGAGGCGCCGGACGGCAGTTACGGCAGCTTCACACTGCACCAAGACGTCGGGTGTCCCCGACATCAGGACGGGCTCGTACCGACGCGGCCGCTCTGGGACCTCTATTGTCAGGATGAGATCAACCAGGAGGACTACGTCGAACTCGTCGAAGTCTTCAACGCGATGGAGTATCCCGGCAAGGAGGTCGAGGACTTCGTCGTGATGTTCACCGGCGGGATCAGCAAGCTGCACAAGAACCTCGCCGATCAGTCCGCCGAGTCAGACCAGGAAGAAGCGGTCTAGTCGCTCATGGCGAAGAAACTCTTCCTTGGCGGACTCGCTGCGCTGCTCATACTCGCAGGCGTGGTGGTCTACAACGCGGCGACCCTCACGTCGAAACAAGTCGACGTACCGCCCGCGCCCAAGGTCGAGTTCGATATCGACGCGGCGGCCGCGCGGCTGGCCAAGGCGGTGACGTTCGAGACAGTCTCGTACCAGGACCCAACGGAATTCGACGGTACGCAGTTCGAAGGCTTGCATGCCTTCCTGGCGGAGTCGTTCCCGCGTGTGCACGCCGCGCTGACCCGCGAGGTCGTGTCGCGCTGGAGCCTGTTGTACACGTGGACAGGCTCGGACCCGGCGCTCAAGCCCGCCGTGCTCATGGCGCACCTCGACGTCGTGCCCGTCGTGCCCGGGACGGAGGGCGACTGGGAGCATGGCGCGTTTTCTGGCGAGATTGCCGACGGTTTCATCTACGGCCGCGGAACGATGGACAACAAATCGTCCGCTACGGCCATCCTCGAGGCCATCGAGAAACTGCTCGCGGACGGCCGGCAACCCAAGCGCACCCTCTATCTCGCATTCGGACACGACGAGGAGGTCGGCGGCGCGCTGGGCTGCAAGTCCATCGTCGAACTGATGCAGTCACGCGGAATCACTCCGGAATTCGTGCTGGATGAAGGCGGCGCGATCGTCTCGGGCGCGATGCCCGGCATCGAGGCGCCAGTCGCGACGATCGGCGTCGCCGAAAAAGGCTACATGACCGTCAAGTTGACGGTGAACGTCGACGGCGGACATTCGTCGCAGCCGCCCCGTGAGACGGCCATCGGCATCATGAGCGAAGCCATCGCGCGCCTGCAGGACCACCAGATGCCCGGCGCGATCGAGGGATTGTCGGCCGACATGCTCGCGCACATCGGCCCCGAGATGCCGTTTGGCATGCGCATTGCCGTCGGCAACCTGTGGCTGTTCTCGCCGCTGCTCGAGCGCCAGTTCGCGGCCTCGCCCGTGATGAACGCGTTCCTGCGCACGACGACCGCGCCCACGATCATCCAGGGCGGTACAAAGGAAAACGTGTTGCCGCCGGAAGTCACCGCGATCGTCAA